>JBDTSN010000401.1:0-3345 GCA_039931145.1 Burkholderiales bacterium
GCACTTCAATGCTCGTGTCGATGGTGGATGTCCGGGTAGTGTGGATGCTTGTGGGTGAGCCGCTCGTGCCGATGCAGATGGCCGTGGTGCTCGGTCACCGGCTCACCCGCTGGATGTTCGTGCTGGTGATGCTCGTCATGACGATGCATGTGGCTGTGCTCGAGCGGCTCGTGGGTGTGAACGTGCTCGTGACGCTCGCTTACGTGCAACCAGATGCCGACCGCCATTAGAAGCGCGGCTAGCCAGAAGGCCGGCTCCGGCATCTGCGGCCAAAGAAGCAGCGACAGCACGACACCGAAGAGCGGAGCAACCGAGAAATAGGCGCCAGCCCGGGCTGTGCCCAAGGTTCGCAAGCCGACGACGAAAAGTGCCAGGCTCACCCCATAGCCCAGGAACCCGACAACTGCCGCCAGGCCCACCACCGTCATCGTTGGCATCTGCGCTCCGCTCATCGCTGCGAGTGCGGTGTTCCCGGCGCCGGCAACGAGCCCCTTCACGCATGCGATGAGCACTGCATCGCTCGTGGAAACTTTGCGCGTCAAATTGTTGTCGACGGCCCAGCAGGCGCACGCCGCGACGATGAGTGCGGCACCGAGTGAGATAGACGCGCCGCCCGGTTTCCATGACAGCAGAACACCGCCAGCGACGATAGCCAGCATGCCGAGGACGACACGGCGGTCCGTGTTCTCCTTGAAGACGACCCAGGCAATGAGGGCGGTGAGTACCCCCTCGACATTGAGCAGCAGGGAGGCGGACGCTGCATCGGTGCGGGTGAGCCCGAGCATCAGCAACGCCGGTCCCACAAGGCCGCCGAAGAAGACCGCGCCAGCCAGCCAAGGCCACTGCGCTCGCGGAATCCTGGGTAGAGACGAGGTCGACGCCCCGCTCGCCGAGGCCCGTCGCAACAGCAGCACCGCTCCCAGCCCCAAGCCGCTGCTAAGGTAGAGCAGCCCGGCTAGCAGCAGCGGCGCAACGTCTCCGACCAGCACCTTTGCGAGTGGGGTGCTGGCGCCGAAGAGCAGCGCAGCCACGAGCACGGGCGATGCGGATTTCAGCGACATAACGGCGATTAGAGCAGGGGTGCGTTTGCCGCCTGGCGCAACCGGAACGATGCGAAACTTTTTGGAAGAACTCAGAGGTGCCTGGAGCGCCGCCGCTGCGCCTGGGCTCGATTTGGCGGCGCGCACTGAGGGTCCAAACACACGAAGCACCTAGTCAAGCAGTGCGAGTTCGCGGTCGAGTTCCTCGACACGGGTGGACACTTGTATGCGCTCGCGCACACGGACGAGGTCGTGGCGCTGATTTACCTGGGCGCCTTCGGTACGGACTTGCCGATCAACGGCGACGGTACCTCGCGCGGGTTGAGCGAGAGGCCAACGCCCAGCATCAATGCAAGCACGCCGGAAGCGACCGGCGGGATGAGGAAGGCAAGGCGACGGCGTAGCGGATTCGCGAGCGGTAGCTCTATCGCAGGGCCATGCTTGCTACGAGCTTCGTCGGCGGAGGGCGGTGTACTCAAGATGCTCCTGCTCTCAGTGCCGAGCCGACGCGTTGTGAGCCGATATCCGAAGCGCGCGCACGATCGCGACCGCGCCAACAGGGCCGCACTGCAGTGCCGCAAGGCCCGAACGAGAGCATCGATCACTCGTTCCCGTCTAAGGGACCGCCCGCACCGGGTCAGCGCGATCGAGCGACGCGAGGAACTGCTCAGGCGATTGGAACCCGATCACCCGCAACGCCACCTCACGGCCAGCGCGGTCGAAGAACACGATCCCCGGCGGTCCGAAGAGATTGAATCGGCGCAGCAACGCTTGGTCGTCGGCGTTGTTCGCCGTGACGTCGGCACGCAGCACGAGCGTGTCCCGCAATCGTGCCTGCACGCGCGCATCGCTGAACGTGAACTGATCCATCTCCTTGCACGACACGCACCATTCGGCCCAGAAGTCCAACATCACTGGCCGGCCGCGCGCGCCTTGCAGCCGGGCGTCCAGATCGGCAATGCTGCGCACCGGCTGGAAGGGCAACTCGTGCGCCGTGCTCGCCTGTGTGCCGCCACGCAAGCCGGCCAGAGGTTGCAGCAACTCGCGATGGCCCGACAGCGCACCCACCAGCAGCGCGGCGCCCGTCAGCAGCGCGAGCACACCGAGTCCCTTGAACAGCCGCCGATGACCCGGCGCGTCGGCGGGCAGAGGATCCAGCGCGTGCAGGTAGATCGCCGGCACGATCAACAAGGCGGCCCACAGCAACTGCTGGGCGACGACCGGAATCACCGGCGTCAGCATGTAGATCGCCACGCCGAGCATGGCGACGCCGAAGACCCGTTGCACCGCCACCGTCCACGGGCCCGACTTCGGAAGCAGCGACCCGGCCGTCGTGCCGATCACGAGCAAAGGCACGCCCATGCCGATGGCCATTGCAAACAGTGCCGCGCCGCCCAACAGCACGTCGCGCGTCTGCCCCATGTACAGCAATGCACCGGCCAGCGGCGCGGCCACGCATGGCCCGACGATGATTGCCGACAACACGCCCATCACGAAGACATGGGTCGCGCGACCGCCGGGGATTCTGTGACTGGTTGCCGCCAACACCTGTCGCACAGCGGCTGGTAACTGCAGTTCGTAAAGGCCGAACATCGACAGCGCCAGCATGACGAAGATCAGCGCGAAGCCGCCGAGCACCCACGGATTTTGCAGATAGGCCGACAACAGCGTACCCGCCAAACTTGCGGCCACGCCGGCCAGGGCGTAGGTGATGGCCATGCCGAGCACGTAGACCGCCGACAGGCCGAATGCGTGTCGCCGTGTCATTTTTCGCCCCTGCCCGACGATCACGCCCGAAAGGATCGGGATCATCGGCAGCATGCACGGCGTGAACGCGAGCAGCAGGCCGAAGCCGAAGAAGGCCGCCACCAGCAACCAGCGGTTGCCTTCAGTGAAGAGCTGCTGCACGACGTCGGCGTCCGATGCATCGAACGACGACGATTGCGCCACGGTCTGCGCCGGCGCTCCCGATGCGGCCTGTTCCGCAGTCGCCGTCGGTGTGCTCTGCGCACTGGTTATGGCGGCATTCGACAGCGCCACCGTGATCGTCTTCTCGATCGGCGGGTAGCACACGCCAAGCGGATCGTTGCAGCCTTGATAGGTGGCATGTAGCTGAACTTCCGCAGGGGGAGCGGATTCGTGCCGCAACGCGATCACCGCCTCGACCGGGTAGTGATAGACCTGTACGGTGCCGAATGTCGGGTCGGCCTTCGGCTTGCCCTCGGGCAGATCGACACTTGCCACCGAGACCCCGGGCGGACCGGTGATGCTGAAGCTGATCCGGTCACGATAGATGTAGTAGTCC
>JBDTSN010000402.1:0-3336 GCA_039931145.1 Burkholderiales bacterium
GGTAACGCGGATGATTGCGCATGAAGACGAGCACGCGGTCCCCCGGCGCGAGACCGCCCTCGCGCAGGCGCTGCGCGAGGGCGGCGCTGCGCGCGACCCATTGCGCATGCGTCGCCCAGACCTGGAGGCCGTTGTAGATCGCGGCGCGATCGGGCGCAAGGCGGGCCTGTCTGATCAGCAGTTCGGTGAGGTTCATCGTGCGCGTGGCGACTCAGCCCTCGCCGGGCCGCCCCAAGAGGGCTGAACTCCCCTCGGGGGACGACACCGAAGGTGTCTTGGGGCCGTCATCTCAGCCGGCAAAGTCACCCGGCCGCAATGCGATCGGCTGACCGTGCGGCGTGCGGTCGGCGGCGTGATCCCAGGCATCGCGATAGCGCTCGAGCTCGGGCATCGTGCTCGCACCCTTGGCCGCGACGAGCGTTTCCAGCGCCTTGAGCCAGTGCTGGTAGTACGTGTCGCCGAGATCGGCGTCGCCCCCAGCTTGGGCGCGTCCGATTTGCGTGGACAGCGCTGCGGCCCATTCGGGCCAGGTGAAAAGGCCACTTTCGTGCAACGAGACGGCAAGTGCAAAGGCATGCGCTTCCCACGGTTCACGAAACACCGGTTCGTCTCCGGCGAGCGGTTGACCGGGCAGGCGAAGCAGAGCGTTGGGTGAGCTCATGCCGGTGCCAAGTATGGCTCCCAGGCGTCGACCGCGACGCGCAGACTCTCCTCCGCCGTTGCGCCCCAGAGCTCTTGCGCGTCGAACACAACGCCGTAGAGCCACTCCGGCGCTTCGCCGAGGCTCTGCGCGTGCGCGTCAGCGAACACATGCGCGCCGTGCACCCGCTCGATCGTGCCGACGCAACCGTGCGCGTAGCCAGGCAGGCGCGTGTGATGTGGCACGGCTGCAGCGCGCATCCGCACTCGGTCACCTACCGCAAATCGTGCCGGCGCGGTGGTCGCGCGTTCGGTGGGTGAACCCTTCGCAAGGGCGGCGTTCACCTCCGGCGCGTGCAACACGCGGGCCACGCGCCGCGGTGGGTGCAGAGATCGTCCATCGGTAAGCTCGTCGACGGACACGAGGCCACGCTCGATCAGCAGCCGTTCGAGCGCCGCGATCCAGATCTGGTAGTAGCTCAACTGCGCATAGTCGGGTAGCGTTTCGCGTGCGCTGCGACTCTGATCAATGTTCCATTCGCCGGTTGCGCCCATGGCGAGCGTGAGGGCAAGGGCGCGCGCTTCCCAATCTGCGTGAAAGGGCGCGCCTTCGGGTTCTGGCACGACCGGGCCGAAGCCGTCGCGGCCGCCCAGATCCGCATGCGTCGCGTAGCTCATGCCTTGGGGCACGGCGGAGACACGAGGCCGGTGCCGATCATCGAGTCGCGCGTGACGAGCGCGGCGAGTTCGTCCTCGCTCAAGTCGTCACTGCATTCAGGGCGCATCGGGATCACGAGATGGCGCACTTCGGCGGTCGAATCCCAGACGCGGATCGCGGTGCTCTCGGGCAACGTGACGCCGAAGTCGGCCAGCACGCCGCGCGGATCCTTCACGACGCGTGATCGATAGGGCGCACTCTTGTACCAGGTGGGCGGCAGGCCGAGCACAGGCCAGGGATAGCAACTGCACAGGGTGCAGACGACCATGTGGTGCTCGGCGGGCGTGTTCTCGTGCGCAACCATGTGCTCGCCCTAGCGGCCGCTGTAGCCGAGCGAGGCGATCGCGGCCGTCGCGTCGCGCCGCAGCCAACCGGCAAAGACCGGATCGACCCAGGCGCGGGCGACAACGCGCGCGCCGTTGCGCGGGCCTATCTTGGTCTGATAGGTGTCGATCAAGACGTCGAGTGCCGCGGGGTCGATGTAACCCTTGGCGGAGAGCACCGTTTCGAGAGCGCGCACGCGCAAGTCCATCGGCTCGAGATGGCTGTGATCGTGGTCGTCGCCGTGATCGTGGTCGTGGTCGTGATCCATCCGCGAATGCTACCGCTCGGGCGCCGTTCGCGCGAACGGATTGCACGTTGCAGCATGACTCGACCACTCCCCCGGCACACCGCCTCCGCTGCTGCAAAACTGACCACCGAGGCGCAGCCGCTGGTGTGGCACTGAACTACAATCGGCCCATCCTTAAACGAGCAAGAGCAGGAAAGGCGTCTGGTTATGACACCGCGAACTCGCACGACCTTTGCCAAGGTTTGCTGACCGCAGCGCTGTCACGTCCATTCTGTTCGTTGTTTCGTGAAGCACAAGGCGCGGTCGATCACCGCGCCTTTTTCGTTTCCGTGGAGTGTTCCGATGATCTCGATTCAATTGCCCGACGGATCCAAGCGTGAGTTCGCGTCACCGCCGACGGTCGCCGACGTGGCGGCGTCGATCGGTAGCGGGCTGGCGAAGGCAGCGATTGCCGGCCGTGTCGGAGAAGGCGCCGACGCTCGCATTGTCGATACCAGCCACCGGCTCGACGCCGACACGCAGCTTGCGATCGTGACCGCCAAGGATGCCGATGGCTTGGAAGTCATCCGTCACTCGACGGCGCACCTGCTTGCGTATGCGGTGAAGGAGTTGTTTCCCGAAGCGCAAGTGACGATCGGCCCAGTGATCGAAAACGGTTTCTTTTATGACTTTGCGTACAAGCGGCCGTTTACGCCCGAAGACCTGGTGGCGATCGAGCAGAAAATGGCAGAGCTCGCGGCGAAGGATGAGCCGATCGCGCGCCGCGTTCTGCCGCGCGACGAGGCAGTGGCGTACTTCAAGGGGCTCGGCGAGCACTACAAGGCCGAGATCATCGCGAGTATTCCGGCTGGCGAGGATGTGTCGCTCTACCGCGAAGGCAAGTTCGAGGACTTGTGTCGCGGCCCGCACGTGCCGAGCACCGGCAAGCTCCGCCACTTCAAGCTGATGAAGGTGGCCGGTGCGTATTGGCGCGGCGACCACCGCAACGAGATGCTGCAACGCATCTACGGCACCGCCTGGGCGACGAAGGACGAGTTGCAGCAGTACCTGCACCGGCTCGAGGAAGCCGAGAAGCGGGATCACCGCAAGTTGGGTCGCGAGCTCGATTTGTTCCACCTCGACGAACACGCGCCGGGGCTCGTCTTCTGGCACCCCAAGGGCTGGACGCTGTGGCAGCAGGTCGAGCAGTACATGCGAGCTGTCTACCGCGACAACGGCTACCAAGAGGTCAAAGCGCCGCAGATCCTCGATCAGACGCTTTGGGAGACGACCGGCCACTGGGGCAAGTACCGCGAGAACATGTTCGTCACGGAGAGCGAGAAGCGCGACTACGCGCTGAAGCCGATGAACTGTCCCGGCCACATCCTGATCTACAAGCAGGGCATCAAGAGCTACCGCGACCTGCCGC
>JBDTSN010000403.1:0-3321 GCA_039931145.1 Burkholderiales bacterium
ATACCTCGACCGCAACTACGGCGGCATCCTGATCCTCTGGGACCGGCTGTTCGGCACCTTCGCCGAGGAGGACGACGCCGAGCCCTGCGTTTACGGCACGCGAAGCCCGCTGTGCAGCTGGAACCCGCTGTGGGCGAACTTGCAGGTCTACGCCGATCTGGCGCGCGACACCTGGCATGCGCGCGGCATCGCGGACAAACTGCGCGTCTGGTTCAAACCGCCGGGCTGGCGGCCGGCCGACGTGGCAGCGCGGCGCCCGAAGCCGGCTTTCGCGTTGCAGCCCGTCGAGCGCTACGACCCGCCCACCGGTCGCGCCACGCTGACCGCGGCGGCGCTCGTCTTTACACTGCTGCTTTGCGGAACGACGGCCTTTCTTTGGACGGCGCACACGCTCGCGACACCAGCGCAGATCGCCGCAGCGGCAGCGATCATCGCCGCGCTCTGGCTCGTAGGCTGGCTCTGCGAGAACCCGCAAAGGACGTCGACCGCACCGGCGCCCGGCTAGGATAAACACGTAGACGATGCGCGCGGCGCAGTGCTGACCGCTATCATCGGCCCCGCCTCGGGCGCTGCCCGCAGATGCAGGACAACATAGGCCCCCCGAACGCATGAGCAGTGAGTTCATTCTCGAAACGCGAAATCTGACGAAGGAGTTCAAGGGCTTCGTCGCGGTCGATAACGTGAACTTGAAGGTCCGGCGCGGCACCATCCACGCGCTGATCGGCCCGAACGGTGCCGGCAAGACGACGTGCTTCAACCTGTTGACGAAGTTTCTCACCCCGACGTCGGGCCAGATCCTGTTCGAGGACATCGACATCACCGGCGAGGCGCCCGCGCAAATCGCGCGGCGCGGGGTGATCCGGTCGTTCCAGATCTCCGCCGTGTTCCCGCACCTGACGGTGCTCGAGAACGTGCGCGTCGCCCTGCAGCGCAGGCTCGGCACGTCTTATCACTTCTGGCGCTCGGAGCGTTCGCTGGAACGCCTAAATCCGCGTGCGATCGAACTGCTGCGCGCGGTCGACCTCGACGAATTTGCGCAGCTTCCCGCGGTCGAGCTTGCCTATGGTCGCAAGCGTGCGCTGGAGATTGCGACCACGCTCGCAATGGACCCGAAACTGATGCTGCTCGACGAGCCGACGCAGGGCATGGGCTTGGAAGACGTCGACCGCGTCCAGCGTCTGATCAAGAAAGTCGCCGCCAACCGCACGGTGCTGATGGTCGAGCACAACATGAGCGTCGTCGCGAGCCTCGCCGACACGATCACTGTGCTGCAGCATGGCGCAACGCTCGCCGAGGGGCCGTATGAGCAGGTTTCGAAGAATCCAGCCGTGATCGAGGCCTACATGGGTAGCGCCCAGGTCGAACTCCAAGGCGCGCACTAGCATGTCGTCACGCTTCCTCGAAGTCAGCGATCTGCACGCCTGGTACGGCGAATCGCATGTGCTGCACGGCGTGAACTTTCACGTCGACGAAGGCGAAGTGGTGACCCTGCTCGGGCGCAACGGCGCCGGGCGCACGAGCACGCTGCGCGCGATCCTTGGCCTGACGGGGACCCGCAAGGGCTCGGTCAAGGTGCGCGGCAACGAAACGATCGCGATGGCGACGCACCAAATCGCGCGCCTTGGCCTCGGCTACTGCCCCGAAGAGCGCGGCATCTTCGCCAGCCTGTCGGCCGAGGAGAACATGCTGCTGCCGCCGACGCTTGCGCCGGGCGGCATGACGGTGGACGCGATCTACGCCATGTTCCCGAACCTTCGCGAGCGCGCCACGAGCCAGGGCACGCGCTTGTCGGGTGGTGAGCAGCAGATGCTTGCCATCGCGCGCATTCTGCGCACCGGTGCGCGCTTGCTGCTGCTCGATGAGATATCCGAAGGCCTTGCGCCGGTGATCGTCCAGAAGCTCGCCGAGATGGTCGTCGCGTTGCGCGCCGAGGGCTATACCATCGTGATGGTGGAGCAGAACTTTCATTTCGCGGCGCCGCTCGCCGACCGCTTCATGGTGATGGAACACGGCGCCGTGATCCAGCACTTCACGCAGGCCGAACTGCCGCAGCGCATGAACGATCTACATGAATACTTGGGCGTGTGATCGCCCGTCGTTTCCCGTTTTTTCACACCCCAAGGAGATCCGCATGAAGCTGAAGAACATTCCCACCGCGTGCGCTATCGCTGCAGCCGCCCTGTTCGGCGCCGCGGCCCCGGCACACGCCCAGATTTCGGGCGACACGATCAAGATCGGCTTCATCACCGACATGTCGGGCCTGTATGCCGACATCGACGGCCCGGCCGGCGCCGATGCGATCCGGATGGCGATTGCCGAAATGGGCGGCGCGATCAATGGCAAGAAGATCGAACTGCTGACGGCCGACCACCAGAACAAGCCCGATATCGGTGCCGTCAAGGCCCGCGAATGGTTCGACACCCAGGGCCTGGACATGCTGATCGGCGGCACCAACTCCGGCGTCAACCTGGCGCTGGCCAAGCTGGCCGCGGACAAGAAGAAGCCCTTCCTCGCCGTCGGCCCGGGCAGTTCGGCGCTGACGAATGCGCAATGCACGCCCTATACGATCCACTATGCGTATGACACCGTCGCGCTCGCCCGCGGCACCGGCGGCGCGGTTGTCAAGGCCGGCGGCAAAAGCTGGTACTTCCTGACCGCCGACTACGCCTTCGGCCACGCGCTCGAAGCCGACACCGCTGCAGTCGTCAAGGCGGCGGGCGGCACGGTCTTGGGTGATTCACGCGTGCCGCTCAACGCAAGCGACTTCTCATCGTTCATGTTGCAGGCCCAAGCGAGCAAGGCACAGATCCTGGGCCTCGCGAACGCCGGCGGCGACACCATCAACGCGATCAAGGCTGCGAACGAGTTCGGCGTCACGAAGACGATGAAGCTCGCCGGGCTGCTGATGTTCATCAACGACATCCATGCGCTCGGCCTGAAGGACACGCAGGGCATGTACATGACCGACAGCTGGTACTGGAACCGCGACGCCGAAACGCGCGCCTGGAGCCGCAAGTTCTTCGACAAGCAAAAGCGCATGCCCTCGTCGTTGCAGGCAGCTGACTATTCGGTCGCCATGACCTATCTGAAGGCGGTGAAGGCGCTTAACAGCGACGACGGCGACAAGGTCAACGACTACCTGCGCAAGACGAAGATCAACGACATGTACGCGAAGGGCGGCTACATCCGTCCCGACGGCCGCATGGTGCACGACATGTACCTGATTCAGGTGAAGACGCCGGCCGAGTCGAAGGAGCCGTGGGACTACTTCAACATCGCCGCCGTCATCAAGGGCGAGGACGCCTTCACGACGAAGGCCGA
>JBDTSN010000404.1:0-3321 GCA_039931145.1 Burkholderiales bacterium
CACGATCCGGTTGACGACGCCGAACCCGACCTCGCCGCGATACGCAGCACTGGCAGACAGCTCCTCTAACGCCTCCATTACGCCGCGCACCCCGATGTTGTCCGAGACGCCACCATCGACGAGGTGCAGGTAAGGGCGGTTCGCGCCGTCCTGGAACGTCTCGGTCTCGACATAGCGCTGGAACGCGCGGGCCGAAGGTCGCGCGCGGGTCTTCGGGTCGGCGACGTCCTTGACCCAGGGTGGGTCCTGATAGTTGCAAGTGCCACCGTAGTTGTTGAAGGTGACCGCCGAGAGCACGACGGGCACCGCCGACGAGGTTGCTGCAGCGCGCGACAGGCGCACCGTGTCCAGGTTCGAGCAGATCAGGTCGAAGTCGTTTTGGTAGAACGCAAAGCGCGACCCGGTCGTGATATCGGTGCCGGTGGCAATCGCAACCGGCCCGGGTTTGTCCAGGAGGTCGGCGAAGGTCGCGCCGTCAAACAGGATCTCGTCGTAGTAGTTGGCGGCAAGCTCTGAGCGCCCCGCGCTGCCGCCGATGAACTGCGGCCAGTAGGCTGGATTCAGGCTGCGACTGAACAGCGTTCCCTCCACGTCGCGCTTGAGGAACCGATCCTCGTACTGCGCGAAGAGCTTGTCGCCGTAGAGGGCATAGGACAGCGCAGTGAAACTTCCGCCCGACACGCCGGTGATGATGTCGACCTCGTCGATCATCCGGCGCCGCTGCCCGTCGACCGTGATCTCGGTGCGGCGCAGCTCCTCGAGCACACCGTACGACAGCGCGGCTGCTCGCGTGCCGCCACCGGAGAACGAGAGCACAAGCAGCGTGTGCGGATCGTTGTTCTGCCGCTTGGGGATCAGCAGATACGGGCGGTAGCCGGCCTTCGGATCGACCTGGGTGATGCGCTCGTTGATCGGGCGGTTGGCGCAGCCGGCGAGCGCCACGGCCGCGAGCATGCAGATAATCAGGCGGCTAGCTTGCATTCTGTTCCCCTTGACTTCCGATGATTTCGGCGTTCATCACAACCCGGCGCCCCAGCGATATTGCCAAGCGATGCCGAACAGATCGAAGCTGTTGCCAGTGCGCGCCGAAACGCCGCTGCTGGCATATAGCTTGACCGAGTTGTGAACGTTCACCGGAAACGAGAGCGTGCCGCCGAGGCGCCAGTTTTGCTGCAGATCGTTGTTCAGCGTGCCGTTGATTGTCGTGCGTCCGCCGGTGAAATAGGTGAGGTCGAGCGAGCCCCAGATGCCTGGCGTGAAGCTGTAGATCGTGTGCGCCTCGAACGAATAGAGCGGGCGTTGCGTGCGGCTGTTGCCGTTGAAGAAGTCGGTGTTGTCCGTGTACAGCGTGGCCGCCGCGGTCGCCTCCAGCGTCCAGGGACCGAGCGCCTTGGATACACCCACCTCCGGCTTGAACGTCCAGCGGTTGGTGCTGAGGTTGACCGCTTTGGTGTCGTCGTACTGTCCGAATGGCGCGGTCACCCGCAAGCTCACACCGATGATCAGATCCTGCTCGTAGGCAGCAAACTCCTTCAGCGAAAGGGCAGGCGCGCCGTAGAGGTTGACCGACAGCTTGACTGCGGGATCGGCGAAGCCGGTGATGTCGCGCTGCATCGCCTGCCCTCCAAGATCCGCCGTCCCGCCGAGGCCGGTGTAGGGCACGATGACGTTGAGCTTGGCCGACTTGCCCCACAGGTCGAGCACCCTCCCGTAGGCGAGCACCGCACTGTTGGTGGCGAGTTGCGGGTTGGTGATCGGCAGCGCGCCGTCCAACGGGTAGCCGCCGCTCGTATAGGCGTAGCCCGCGATCAGGAAGTTCAGGCCCACTGGCGCGTTGGAGTAGGCGCGCGGCTCCATGTCCTGCGCCTGGACGCTCACGGGGACGCCAACAACGAGAGCGCTGGCGAGAGCGACGGCCACGCAGTGACCGAGTCGACCGGGAAAGCGGAGATGCAGTGCGTTCAGCACGGCGGCAACGAGGTCGGGGAACTTCGGCATGGTCCTATGCAGGCTGCGCGCTTTGAACATCGCAATGAACTCCCGGTGCTGGCCGGATGTGCAGTTCGCGCTGTGGGAACGGGATCTGGATGCTGTGCTGGCTCATCGCGCGCTCGATGCCCAGGTTGATGGCATGCTGCACGCGCAGGCGCTTGTCGAAGGCATCGACGAAGGCACGGATTTCGAAGTTCAGCGCGCTGTCGCCGAAGCCGACAAAGTAGGCTGTCGGCGCCGGCTCGGTCAGCACCGCGTCGGCCGCGCGCACCGCGGCCAGCATCAGGCGTTGCACGGCGTCGATGTCGCTGCCGTAGGCGACGCCGACAGGGATCAGCAGCCGCGTGATCTGATTCGACAAGGTCCAGTTCACGACCTTCTCGGTGATGAAGGACTTGTTCGGGATGATGACCTCCTTGTTCTCGAAATCGACGACTGCCGTGGCGCGCGCGCGAATGCGCGAAACGACGCCCGTCACGTCGCCGACCGTGACCACGTCGCCAATCCGAATCGGGCGTTCGGCGAGCACGATCAGGCCCGAGATGAAGTTGGCGAAAATCTCCTGCAGGCCGAAACCGAGACCGACGCCGAGCGCAGCCACCAGCCAGTGAACATCCGTCCACCGGATACCCAGGATGTTGGCCGCGGTGACGACGCCTGCCGCGACGATCAGATAGCCTGCCGCGACCTTGATCGCATAGGTGGCGTCGGCCTGCATCTCGAGGCGCTGCAGCAGCACGATGTCGAGCAGGGCGCCGATGTTTCGCATCACGAGCGCGGTGACTGCTGCAACGAGCAGGGCCAGGAAGAGCTGTCCCACCGTCAGCGGCAGGCTCACCTGCTTTCCATCGATGTTGCTGCCCTCGTACCGCCACAGCGTGTAGTCGCTGACGACCGAGAGCATCGGTACGGCGTCGCGCCAGATCAGCCAGATGCCGGTCAGCAGCAAAAGCGTGATGAAAAGGTTCAGGAGCGAGCGGGTCTGCTCGCCGAGTGCGGCGATGTCGATGCGCGGCGGCTGCACAGCCTGGAGTTCCGCGTCTTCGACATCGGGCGATTGCTGCGCCTGCAGCGCCTGCTCCTGCCGTTCGGCGATCGTCAGTCGGGCGCGTTGCAGATGCACCCACAACGCCATCAGCCCGTAGAGCCCTGCGGCGCCGAGAACGAGCGCGATCGTGAACGACATGCGGCCGAAGAAGTAGCTCGCGGCGATGAAGTAGCCCGCCAACGCCAGCAGCGCGATGCCCAGGGGCATGGCGAGTACCAGGGCCAGCCACGCCCCGTGCCACCTCAGCAGCCGGCTGCGCGGCCGTAGCGCACGCAGCCTCT
>JBDTSN010000405.1:0-3307 GCA_039931145.1 Burkholderiales bacterium
GCACGCTGCTGCCCGAGGTGATCGCGGCCTATCTCGGCGAGCATCCGGGCGTGCGGGTGCGGCTCGCCGACTGCGACGTCGAAGGCGTGCTCACCCGCGTTGAAGCCGGTGAGGCAGACTTCGGCATCGGGCCCGAACGGCCTGCGGGCACCGAGATGAACGCGCAACTGCTGCTCGACCTGCCGTTCGTGGCGGTGTTTCAACCGGCCCATGCGCTCGATGCGCTCAAGCGCGTTCGCTGGATCGACCTGGTCGAGCATCCCCTCATCGCGCTGCAGGGCCAGTTCACCGAACGGCTTTCGATCGACCTGCACGTCGCGTTGCACGAGCAGGCACTGCAACCGACAAACGAGGTGGCCTTCATGACAACCGCATTGAGCATGGTCAGCGCCGGGCTCGGCGTGACCGCGTGTCTGCCCTACGCCGGTTCGCTGGTGCGCGCGTTCGGCCTGCGCATGGAGCTTCTGCACGAGCCGGTGCTGTGGCGCAAGGTGCTCGTGTATGAGCGCGCGACGAGCACGCTATCGCCAGCTGCGCAAAGTTTCAAGGAGTTCCTGTTTGCGCACGTCGCGGCGCAGCCCGATTACGCCGAAAGGCGTCGGCCCGCGTCGTTCGTTCGCGGGTAAGGCACGTTGATCCCCGAACACACGCCGCGGCTCAAGCCGATGATCTCCATCATCGACGAGTTGGCGCAGCCGATGGGCGAGAAGAGCTGAGGCGCGCCAGCGCACCGGCCAGCAGCAGCCCGGCCACCGAAGCGGCACCCGTGGCCAGCCAGGTGAACTGCCAGCCTCCCGTGAGGCTCGCCACCCAGGCCACCAGCGGTGGCCCGAAGAACTGCCCCAGCGCGGACCACTGCTGCATCCAGCCGATGGTGGTGGACAACGTGCTATCGCTTGGCGCCACGCGAACCGCCAGTGCAAACAGCGTCGCCGGGACCAGACCACCGACGCCCGAGAACAGCATCACCGCAATGAAACGCGCCCAGGCGGGCAGCCCCGCGCCGTCAGCGCCGGCAAACGTGGCTGCGGACGCGAGCGCCATCGTCACGAAGCCGATGGCCAGCAGTCGGGCCGGCGCGACGCCGCGGTGCAAGAGGTGACCGGCGCCGACGTTGCCTGCCATGTTGACCGCAGCAACAAGCGCGGTGAGTACTCCGGTGGTAGCGCCCGAGACACCGGCCTCCATGTAGATGGCGGGCAGGAAGCCGATCACGGCGAGCCACTGGCCGGAATACGCGGCAAAAGTCAGTGCCACCAGCCAGGGGCCCTTTTCTGCCAGCGTCCGGCGCAGGCGCTGCATCCACGGCGCCCCCGCGGCAGGCTGAGCGGCGAGCACGGCCGGCACACCGCGCAGCAGCACCACAGCCATCACCAGCGACACCGCCGCCAACCCCCACCACCAGGCGCGCCAGCCCCATGCGCTGATGTAGAGCGGCCCGATCAGCAGCGCCAAGGCGGTGGCCAGCGGCATGTAGGCGCTCCACAAACCGAGCATCACGCTCACGCGCTGCGGCGCCACGAGGCGCCGCACCAGCCCGGGCGCCGGCAGCACGACGAGCAGGAAGCCGAAACCTTCGATTGCCCGCAACACCATCAACATCACGACGCCCTGCGCAAGCCCGCCGATGGCACTCGCTGCGGCCAGCACGACGAGACCGAGCGCCATGCTGCGCCGCAGCCCGAGACCGTCGGCCAGCACGCCGAAGGCGACGCCGCCGCTCATGCCGGCCAGCTGCACCAGCGACAGCAGGAAGCCGGCCTGCACCAGCGTCATGTCCAGCGCCTCGCGCAGCGTGGTGATGGCGGGCGGCAGTTTGCCGACGTGCAAGGCGGCGCAGACGCCTGCGGCAATGACGATCAGGGCCGGATCGATACGAGGATGCTGCATGCCGGCAGCGCGGGAGGACGAAGCCATGGCGGGCGAGTATGGCCGCCAATGCCGCCGAACGGTCCGAGCCGCGTGTGCGGCCCGCTCGCAAACGGCCGGTCCGACTGAGAGCAGTCCGCGTTCGGCGGCGGCGGTCGCACCACGCGCAGCTCAGCGATTCACGTAAACGTGCAGCCAAGGGCTACGAAATGCCTGAGCCAAGCAGGCCAACTGTCTTGCCTTGCTACATTTCAAGTGCTACGTTGGATGCAGATCCCTGAAGTTCGCCGACGCGTAGCGGCCCCGACCGAAACAAGTTCCTGAAACCTGCCGAGCACCATGCCATGAATGCCCCTGAAAATTCGCTGACCAAAGAACAGATCACGCAATTCGCCCAACGGATCGACGCGCGCAAGAGCCTGCTGCTGGGCGAGATTCGTCAGGGACTCGCACGGTCCAGCAAAGAGCACCAGGCCGATCTCATCGGCGGGGCGGGCGATTCCGGCGATGTGGCGGCAGCCTCCCTGCTGCGCGATATCACCGAGTCCGAGATCATTCGCGACGTGGGCGAGGTGCGTGACATCGCTGCCGCAGAACAGCGCCTCGCGACCGGGCGCTACGGCATTTGCGTCGACTGCGAGGAGCCGATCCGATACAAGCGCCTGGATGCGTATCCGACCGCCAAGCGCTGCCTCGCGTGTCAGGAGCGGCGCGAAAAATTGCAGGCGCCTTCACCCTACACGGGACGCTAGCGGAAAGTCGCGGGGCTTGCGCCCCCGGAGTCCATGGCGCAGGCGATGAATACCGTCTTGCCACAAGCACCGCATCGACGGACGAACGTCGCAACTGAGCATGGACGGATGAAGGCCAGGAAGATCGCGCTTGGGTTGCTTGCTGCCGTCGTCGTCGGCAGCGGCATCGGCTGGTTCAGCCTCGATAAAGAGACGCGCGGGCTGCTGGCGACGCTGCCGACGAATCGCGATCTCCTGTTCTGGAGCGAGTCGCAACGCGATGCCGCGTTTCGCGCCCTCGACCGGCTGCCGGTGCTGGCAAAGGCGCACGTCGTGCCCGCGGGTGGTGCGGCGAGCCCGCTGCCGCCCGGCGCGCCGCTGAAACTGCCGCTCGACGTCGACGCTTACATGGCCGGCCAGCGCGCGGCGGCGCTGATCGTCGTGCACGACGGCAAGCTGCGCCTCGAGCGCTACGGCCTCGGCTTCGATGCCGACGGGCGCTGGACGAGCTTCTCGGTCGCCAAGTCGATCACCTCGACGCTGGTCGGCGCGGCGCTGCGCGACGGATCTATCCGCAGCATGGACGACAAGGTCAGCGACTACATTCCGCCGATGAAAGGGTCGGCGTACGACGACGTCAGCATTCGCCAGTTGCTGACGATGACCTCGGGCGTGCGCTGGAACGAGGACTACGCCGACCCGAACTC
>JBDTSN010000406.1:0-3305 GCA_039931145.1 Burkholderiales bacterium
GCCCGGGCCGGTGGTGATCGTGTTGCCCGAGGACATGCTGAATCATCAAGTCGACGCCATGCCAGTCCCGCGCGCCGAAGTCTCCCAAGCGGGATTGGACCCGAGCGCAATGCGCACTTTGGGCGCATTGCTGCAGACTGCCGAACGTCCGTTCGTGATTGCCGGCGGACGCTGGAGCCCGGATGGTGCGCGGGCGCTGCAGGCATTCGCAGAGGCGTGGCAAGTGCCCGTGGGGAACGCGTTCCGCTTCCAGGACATCTTCGACAACCATCACGCCTTGTATGCCGGCGACGTCGGGATCGGGATCAACCCAAAACTGGCGCAGACGATCCGTGACTGCGACCTCGTGATCGCAATCGGCGCCCGACTCGGCGAGATGACCACCAGTGGCTACTCTCTGCTGTCAGTGCCGCAGCCATCTCAAAAACTGGTGCACATCCACCCGTGTGCCGACGAACTTCACCGCGTCTACAGGGCGGACCTCGCGATCTGCGCAACAGCCGACGCTGCTGCGCGTTCGCTGCAAGACATGAAGCCTCCTTCAGCAGTGACTTGGGCGGAGTGGACGCGAGCGGTGCACGTGGACTACGAGACCAATGTGATGCCACAGGCTTTGCAGGGATTGGATGAGACGACCGAAGGCTGGGTCGACATGCCTGCCATCGTCGCCGAGTTGCAGCGGCAACTGCCCGTTGACGCAGTGCTCACGAACGGCGCCGGCAACTTTGCAAGTTGGACACATCGCTACTTCCGTTATCACGGACTGGCGAAGGGCCACAAGACACAGCTTGCACCAACGAATGGCGCGATGGGATACGGCATCCCGGCTGCGGTCGCGGCGAATCTGACGACTGGAAGAGTTGCATTCACGATCAGCGGCGATGGCGACTTCCTGATGAACGGGCAGGAACTGGCGACGGCGGCCCAGTACGGTTGCAAATTGATCATCCTCCTGCTCAACAACGGCATGTACGGGACGATTCGAATGCACCAGGAGCGCGAGTATCCGCAACGGGTCAGCGGCACCACATTGGTCAATCCCGACTTCTGCGCGTTGGCCAGAGCCTATGGGATGCATGCCGAGCCGGTGAAAGATGCCGCCGAGTTCGGGGTGGCGTTACGTGACGCATTGGCCAGGGAAAACGGGACGCTCATCGAGATCAAACTTTCCCCCGAAGTGATCTCGACACGTGCGACGTTGCACGAGATCACTCAGCACGCCCTGCAGCGCAACGCCCAGCCGAAAGATCAGGTCTAGCGATCGGCGCTTGTTCGTGGGACGGACACGCCTTGCGTTGACCGCGAAAGTCAGGTCACGCCAGCGCCGGCTTCACCAATCAAATGGTTGCGCTGCGCGCGTTTCGCGCATCTTGCTATCGACAAAGACGAAGTAGAAGCCAATGAACACGAACAACGTGGTTATGTACGCGTCCTGGGCAGCGCTCGCCGGTGTATTGATTCCCGTGATGGCAGCGTTGCAGGGCACGCTGGGACGGGCAATCCAGTCGCCTTTGCACGCCTCGCTGATTGCGGCGGGGATGTCGATTGTCGCGGTGGGTGTTGTGTTCGCCGCGTTCCGACCAGCAATGCCGGCCGGCGAACTGTTTGCGACTGTGTCGCCACTGGCATGGGTCGGCGGGATGGCGATGGGTTTCTACGCCATTAGCGCAACCGTCCTTGCGCCGCGGTTCGGCGTCGGCAATTTCATCATGAGCGCGGTGGTCGCGCAACTGGTTGCGTCGACACTCATTGACCAATTCGGCCTGTTTGGCGCTCCGGTGCATCCAGTGGACTTGAAACGACTCGCAGGATTGATTCTGCTCGGCGCGGGCACGGTACTGGTAGCGCTCAGGTAACGCTCAAGTTTCGCCTTTGGCGGTCTGACGATGAAATCGCCGGCCGAGTACGACGGTTGCCATCACGGCGAGAGCGAAGCCGACCGTCATGAGATTCAGCGATTCGCCGAGCAGAGGCACGGCGAAGGCGATCGCGAAGAACGGCTGCAACACCTGGACCTGACTGACCAGCACGGCGCCGCCCAGATCGAGCGCGCGATACCAGGCAAAGAATGCGGCCCACATCGAGAACAGGCCGACGTAGAAAAATCCTGCCCAGGCCATCGGTGCGACCGGCGTCGCCGGCCAGGTCCATAGAGCGGCGGGCAGGCTCAGTGGCAACATGAGGATCGTCACCCAGCAAATCACGCGTTCGGCACCCAGCACCGGCGTCAGGCGCGCGCCGGCCACGTAGCCGATCGACGCCGCCACGACCGCCCCGACAAGCCAAAGGTCGGCGCGCGTCGGTAAATAGGACTGTCCCGATTGGGCTGCCCTCAGTATCGAAAAGATCACCACGAGTGCAGTGCCGGCAATCGCGCTTGCCCAGAAGCCGATCGTCGCGCGCTGTCGCAGCATCACGGCAGCCGCTACTGCGGTGGTCAACGGCAGGAGCGCAGTCACGACAGCGGCGTGGCTCGCACTGACGGAACGCAACGCGAACGCCAGCAGCAACGGATAACCGATCGCATTGCCCAGCGTCGCGAGTGCCAGATCGGGCCAATGCGCGCGCGCCGGCACGCGCGAGCGCGTCGCGAGCAGGAAGACCGCCGACAACATGGCCGCGAACACCGCGCGTCCGAAGGTCACGAACCAGGGCGAGAGCTGGGGTGCCGCATCGCTGCCAATCGCCAGCCGCGTCATCGGGAGTGTCAAGCCGAACAAGGCCATGGCCAGGACGCCCAGCCAGAGCCCGAGTGCCGCAGAATTCTTGTGCCATTGGTCCACCGGCGCTCACGGGTTGGAATGCAGGCTGCGCACCCGCGCCACCTCGGCCTCGAGATTCGTCCAGGGCGGCTTGCCGGGTGCAAAACGCTTGCGCATGTAGTCCGTCAATCCGGCAAGCTGGCGGTCATCGAAGGCCGCGCCGAAAGCCGGCATGAAGCCGAGCTCGATCGAGGCCGGCTCGAGGTGCCCCTCCAGAATCACACGCAGCACGTTGTCGGGGAGGTCCGCGTGCAGGTTGCTGTTCAGCGCCAGTGGCACGTTCGCGCCCAGCAGGCGTGGCCCGTCGCCGTCATGGTGGCATGAGCCGCACGCAGTCTCGAACATGCGCTGTGCCGGTCCGGCGAGCGCCCCAGCGCCTGCCTGCGCGCTCGCCACTGCCGCCGACGCCGCGCTTGCGGCTTGCGCATCGGTCACTGGCGGGTTGAACGACGCAAGGTAGTGCGCCATGGCGCGGATGTCGGCGTCGTACAGCGCAGCGAACTCGCGCACCACTGGCGCCATCGGGCCGGAGGCGACGCCATG
>JBDTSN010000407.1:0-3296 GCA_039931145.1 Burkholderiales bacterium
ACGACGCAGCGCTGCGCAGCCTGGCCGACGGCCAACTCGTGCATGTCTTCAATGAGCGCGGGCGCACGACGTGCCGGCTGCACGTGAAGCGCGGCCGGGCACGGCCGGGTGTCGTCAACGGTCTCGGTGTGTGGTGGCGCAAGCTCGGTTTGGACGGCACGAACATCAACCAGTTGACGCACCAGCGGCTGACCGACTTCGGCGGCGGCCCGACCTTCTACGACTGCCTGGTCGAGGTCGAAGCTTGCGCTTGATGCGCAGTTGCGCTCACCGCGCGCACGGCGTTCAGTGAGCCGTTGTTGCTGCGCGTGAAGAAAGTGCTCTGGATGGCCGGCTTTGCTTCGATTGTCCTGATTGCGCTGGCCGGCGGGACGCTGTGCCTGACGAGCGGCTGCAGCTCGGTGGGCTATCTCGCGCAATCGGTTGAAGGGCACCTGGCGATACTGAGCGCTGCAAAGCCAGTCGCCGATTGGGAAGCCGACCCGGCGACACCCGAGAAGCTGCGCGCGCGGCTTGCGCTCAGCCAGCAGATGCGCGACTTCGCAGTTTCCGAACTCGCACTACCCGACAACGCGAGCTATCGCCGCTATGCCCAGCTCAAGCGCAGCGCCGTGGTATGGAACGTCGCCGCCGCGCCCGAGCTCAGCCTGAAGCTAAAGACATGGTGTTTTCCGGTTGTCGGCTGCGTCGGCTATCGTGGTTACTTCGACCGCAATGACGCCGAGGCCTTCGCCGCGCAACTGCGCGAGCAGGGGTTGGAGGTCCGCGTCTACGGGGTCCCGGCGTACTCGACGCTCGGCCGGCTGCCGGGCGCGTACTTCGCCGATCCGCTGCTCAGCACCTTCATCAACCTTCCCGAGGTCGAACTCGCACGGCTGATGTTCCACGAGCTGTCGCACCAGGTTGCCTATGCGAGCGGCGACACGATGTTCAACGAATCCTTCGCGACGACCGTCGAGCGCTTCGGCAGCCAGCGCTGGATGGACGAGAGCGCGAGCCGCGGTGCGCGCGCCGAATACCTCGCCTTCGACGCCAGGCGGCGGGGTTTTCGCGCGCTGACCGCACGCGCGCGCGATGCGCTCGACGCGCTCTACAAGAGTGACGCAAGTGACACGGACAAACGCGCCGGCAAGACGGCGCTGTTGCAGCGCATGCGCGAGGAATACGCTGCATTGCGCGACGGCCCGTGGCAGGGCTACGCCGGCTATGACGCCTGGTTCGCGAACGCGAACAACGCATCGCTCGGCGTGCTTGCTGCTTACACCGAACTCGTCCCCGCGTTCGAGCGCCTGTTCGAGCAGGAAGGGCGCGATCCGGCGCGCTTCTATGCCGAAGTCAAGCGCCTCGCCGGCTTGCCGAAGGACGAGCGGCGGGCGAAACTCGAATCCCCCACGCCGTAGAAAGAGAATCGTCCATGCCCGATATCCGAATCCGACGCGAACACACCCTCGGTCTCGCCAAGGCACGCAAGATTGCCTGGAAATGGGCCGAGGATGTCGAGGAGAAATTCGGCATGGAGTGCAGTGTGCTCGAAGGCGACTTCTCGGACACGGTGTCGTTCACCCGCTCCGGCGTGAACGGCGAACTCATCGTCGCCGCGGACCATTTCGATCTTCACGCGCGGCTCGGCTTCCTGCTCGGCGCGTTCGCGAAGACGATCGAAAGGGAAGTACTCGCCAACCTCGACACGCTGCTTGCGAAGAGCGAGAAAGCGGCAGCCGCTGCGCCGGCCAGGGCCGCGCCGAAGGCGACCATCAAGCCAGCGGCGAAGAAGCCGCGCAAGTAGGGGCGGAAGTGGCGGTGAAAGCGGCGGCGGATGTCGCCGCGCGCTTTGCCGATTGCGCGCCCCGCGCTTACTTGAGGGACTCGATCAGGTCAACGTATTCCTGCATCGCCGCTTTGTCGGTCTTGCCCTTCTGCCCGTTCCACGCGTCCCACTTGGCGCGGCCGACCATGTCCGTAAAGCCGGGGCGTTTGCCGTCGACGTCGCCGCTCGATGCTTGCTTGTAGAGCGCATAAATCTTCAGCAGCGTCATGTTGTCGGGCTTCTCGGGCAGGCCCTTGGAGTCCTTGACAGCTTGTTCGAACGTCGATTTCAGGTCGGCCATGGTGATGCGCTCCGTTGAATTGAGACTCTGGGTGAAAATGGCAATCGCCGCCGCTATGTTACCCATCGAGCAGGCGCCACCCCTGCAACAAGAGCCGAACGAGGAGTCATCCGATGCCTGAGACCAGCGAGCGCATGTCGCGCGTGGACACCGCCTGGCTGCGGATGGACAACGACGTCAACCTGATGATGATTGTCGGCGTCTGGCTTCTCGAGCCAAGGATCAAGCTCGAAGCGCTGCGCGAACGCGTTGCGACCAAGCTGCTCAAGTACCCGCGCTTTCGGCAGAAGGTGGTGCACGACCTGCTCGGCGCAAACTGGGTCGAGGAAGAGGATTTCGACATGGCCCGCCATGTCGTCACCGCAAAACTCACCCGCCAGCGCGGCCAGAGCGAGCGCGAGGCATTGCAGGCACGCGCCGGCGCGCTCGCGACGACCGCGCTCGACCCGGCGCACCCACTGTGGCAGTTCGAGCTGGTCGAGAATTACGAAGGCGGTAGCGCGGTGATCGCCCGCATCCACCATTGCATCGGTGACGGCATCGCGCTGATCTCGGTCATGCTTTCGATCACCGATGGCGGTGGCGATCCGCCACGCCGCAAACGCCGCAGCGCAGATGAGAATGAAGAGGGTGACTGGCTGTCCGACGCCGTGATCAAGCCGCTGACCAGCGCCGCCGTGAAGGCAATCGGCATGTACGGTGGCGGTGTCGTGCGGACGATGGAAGTCCTGTCGCAGCCGCGACAGTTGCTCGGCTCGCTCGACGTTGCGCGCACCGGCGTGCAGGTTGCGCGCGACCTGGCCGCGCTCGCGCTGATGGCCGACGACTCGCCGACGCTGCTCAAGGGCAAGCCGGTCGGCCGGAAGGTCGTCGCCTGGAACGAGCCCTTGCCGCTCGACCAGGTGAAGACGATCGGCAAGGCGCTCAACTGTTCGATCAACGACGTGCTGCTCGCCTGCGCCGCGGGCGCGATCGGCGACTATCTGCGCGATCTGGGCGACGATCCGACGGGCAAGGAGATCCGCGCCATGGTGCCGGTGAATCTGCGCCCGCTGGAGCAAGCCTGGCAACTCGGCAACCGCTTCGGCCTCGCGCCGCTGACGTTGCCGATCGGCATCGACAACCCGATCGAACGCGTCTACGCGGTGCGCGCGCGGATGCGCGAGATGAAGGGCAGCTACCAGCCGC
>JBDTSN010000408.1:0-3296 GCA_039931145.1 Burkholderiales bacterium
TACGAGGTTGCGCGCCGGCTCGGCACGCCCTCGATCAGGTCTTGCCGGGCACCGTGACCCTGCCGCCGAGGTGAATGCCGCCGTCCAGCTGCACGATCTCGCCGGTGACGGTGCGCGCGCCATCGACCAGCCAGGCAACCGACTCGGCCACGTCCTCGGGCGTGCAGGCGCGCCCGAGCGGCGCGGTCTGCTCATAGCCTGCCTTCAGCTTTGCGTAGCCCTCCTCACCGATGCCGTCGCTGAACCAGCGTGAGGTGATCAGCCCCGGGCAGACGGCGTTGACGCGAATCTCGGGCGCAAGGGCGCGCGCGAGGTAAAGCGTCAGCGCATTGATTGCGCCCTTGGAGGCGATGTAGGGCACCGACGAGCCGATGCCAAGCGACCCCGCGATCGACGACACGTTGACGATCGCACCCTCGCCCGACACCTTCAGGAGCGGCGCGCAGGCGCGCACCATCTGGAAGCTGCCGAGCGTGTTCACGCCCAGGATGCGCTGGAAGCCTTCGGCGTCCACCGCGTCCCAGTTCGCTGTGCCCGCAAACGAGGTGATGCCCGCGTTATTGACGAGGGCGTCGATGCGCCCCCAGCGCGCCACGGCCGCCTGCGCCAGCGCGCGGCACTCGGCATCCACGCTCACGTCGGCGCGCACGAGCAGCGTGTCGGCGCCGGCGTCGCGGCAGGCGCGTTCGCTGGCCTGCGCCTCGGCCTCGCTGCGCGAGTAGTTGATAAGCACGTCGTAGCCGCGGCTCGCGAGCAGCAGCGCGCTGGCGGCGCCGACGCCGGTCGCCGATCCTGTCACAATAGCGACCTTGCGTTGACTCATGGTTTCTCCCGAGTTCGAGTGCGATTCTTAACGTTCCGCTAATGTCCCGCTGTCAGTATGGGGACTTGGAATCGTCGCACGAAGCACACAGTGCAATCACCCCACATGGTTGCGTTCGACCTCTTCCAGCCGGAAGGCTCGAGGCAGTTCGAACTGGGGCGTCGGTTTAGTATCGAGCCGAAGGTTGTCTGTTCACCCATCGCCACGAGTCAAGTGCCAAGCCCTTCAACCCGTGCAAGAAAGCACATTCCCAGGAGTGATTCGATGAAGTTCCTTAAAACCCTCGGCATCGGTGCATTGATGCTGTCATTCGCCGCCGGCAGTGCGTTTGCCGCGGACAAGGCCGCCAAACAGGCCGAAATCATGAAGAACACGAGCGCCGCGCTCGAGAAGTTCTACACCACCAAGCCCGAACTGAAGGCCGCTGTCGCCAAGGCGCCCGGCTACGCGGTGTTCACGACCTATGGTCTGAGCTTCATCGTCGGCGGCTCTGGCGGCGCCGGCGTGGTGCACGACAACAAGACCAAGAAGGTCACCTACATGTCGATTGCCGGCGCAAGCGCGGGTTTCCAGCTCGGCGCCTCGCAGAATGACTTGCTGCTCATCTTCAAGACTGACAAGGCGATGAACTCGTTCGTCGAGAAGGGTTGGGGCTCCGGCGCCGCAGCCGGTGCCGCAGCAGGTGCGGACAACAAGTCGACCGGCGGCACCATGGGCTCGAGCACCATGAACGACATCGACAGCTTCACGCTGACGAAGAATGGCATCGAAGCCGGCATTGCGGTCGCCGGCTCCAAGGCCTGGAAAGATGCTGATCTGAACTGATGCAACCCAGCCCGCTCAGCGGGTTGATTGCAACGAAGCGCCCTGCGGGGCGCTTCGCCGTTACTGGGCGTCTGCGGGTGGGATCGGCCAGACAGCGTCCGAATCAGCCCTCAGCCCGCGTCGAAAGCGGCGCGCAGCCAGGTGAGTGCGTCGCCATCGATGGCGACGACATCGAAGCGGCACGGTGGCGGTGACCCGCAACGTTGCAGATAGTGCTGCGCCGCGAGCACCAGGCTGCGCTGCTTGGCGGCGCCAATGCTCGCCGCGGCGCCACCGTGCGAGGTGCTCGCACGCTTTCGCACTTCGACGAAGACGAGCGTGCCGTCGCGCTCGCGCAGGATCAGGTCGATCTCACCGCCACGCCGATTCGGTCCGAGCGCGACCCGATAATTGCGCGACACCAGCTTCAGGCCGTGGGCTTGCAGATGCGCGAGCGCACGTGCCTCTGCTTCATCCCCCAGGCCTTTCGTCGTGACCATCGATGCCTCTTTGCTGCTGCGTGCCGCGGCCGACGCGGCCGGCGCGCAGCAGTATCCCGCAGCCGCGCTCTATATCGTCGCGACGCCGATCGGCAACCTCGCCGACCTGAGCCTGCGCGCGGTGCACGTGCTCGCGCTCGTCGACGCCATCGCCTGCGAGGACACCCGCCACAGCGCGCCGCTGCTGCGCCATCTCGGCCTGTCCAAGCCGCTCATCGCGGTGCACAAGCACAACGAGCGCGAAGCAGCGCCGGCCGTGCTTGCGCGGCTCGTGCGCGGCGAACGCGTCGCCTACGTCAGCGACGCCGGTACGCCGGGCTTGAGCGATCCTGGCGCAGCGCTTGTCGCCGCGGTACGCGACACGGGCTATCGCGTTTTGCCGATCCCTGGCGCGAGCGCGGCACTGGCGGCACTCAGTGTCGCCGGCGACACCCACGCCAGTGCGTTTCGCTTTGCCGGTTTCCTCCCCGCCAAGGCCGGCGAGCGCGGCGCAGCGCTTGCGGCGCTGCTCAGCGAGCCTGACGCGCAGATCGTCTTCGAAGCGCCGCACCGTATCGAAGCACTGTGCCGTGCACTCGGCGACGCGGCGCCGACCCGCCGCGTCACGCTCTGCCGCGAATTGACCAAGCAGTTCGAGACCATCGTCACGCTGCAGGCAGCGGCGATCGCCGGCTGGCTCGCCGAAGACGCGAACCGCACACGCGGCGAGTTCGTGCTCGTCATTCATGCCCCCGAAGCAACCACCGCGGACAGCGCCGACGAGCACGACGCAACGCTGCACGTGCTGCTCGATTCGCTGCCGCTCAAGCAAGCCGTCGCGCTTGCGGTGCAATTGACCGGCGCGCCGCGCAACGCCTTGTACGAGCGAGCGCTCGCACTCAAGGGCTGATGCCCTTGAGTACGCACGAAAGGAGCCCAACTTCTACAATCGTTGCGAATCCATTCAGGACCAATACATGATCCCTCGCGAACCCACGATCGAACGCCTGGCCACCGCCCGCGCGTTGCTGCTCGAACCCTTCGGCCTGACCGAGGCCACGCTGGCGCAGGCGCTGAAGGCGATCGCGACGCACCGCATCGACGACGCCGATCTCTACTTCCAGTACACGCGCAGCGAGGGCTGGGGGCTCGAAGAGGGCATCGTCAAGTCGGGCAGCTTCGGCATCGAT
>JBDTSN010000409.1:0-3295 GCA_039931145.1 Burkholderiales bacterium
GCGCTGATCACGAGTGCGAGGCTGCGAAGTTGCTGGCGCGGGCAGGTTTCGCTTTCGGTCGGGCAGGGTGTCGGGCAGGCCGCGGCGAGGTCGATCACTTCGTGCTGTGGGGTGATCGCAAACTCCGTCACCGCAAGCAGCGTCGCGTCGGTCAGGGCCTGCCAGTTACTGCTGCCGAGCTGAATTTCGATCGCCTGGTTGCGCAGCCGAAAGCCGAATTGCTCGTTGCCGTCGACGACATGGTTCTCTACCGCGTCGCGCGAATAGCGCAGGCTTGCGGCGTCGGATGCGGCACTGTCGGGTGCGAGTGCGGCATAGGGATTGGCGCGCGCTGGGGCGGCTTCGGTCCACACGCCGGCGCCGGCGTCGCCCCAGTAGCCCGCACGCCGCAGGTCGCGGGCGACCAGATCGGCGGCGGTGCGCAAGTCCTGCATCAATCGGGCTTCGAGCACGAGCGCGCGATGCTCGCGGATCTGGCTCGTGAGCAGCGAGGCGCCGCCGGCGACGACGAGCAGCGCGAGTGCCAGGCCGACGAGCAGTTCGACGAGGGTGAAACCGCGCGCGGCGTGGGCAGCTTGGCGTGCGTCGTTCATCACAGGTTCCAGCATTTGCGATCGAACTGCGGCGGGTTGTCGGTCGCATCGGTTGCGCCGGAACGGGTAGCCACGTTGCCGCCATCGACGACGAGCCGCATGTAGCGGCAGTTCGTATCGCGCGCTTGGGTGCCAGTTGCGACGGCCAGCACCTCGTAGCCCGAGGCAGAGATCGTATCCACGCTGAACTGGTAGCTGCGGCCCGCGACGGCGCTTGCGGCGCCGACTTCTTCGAGCGTCCCGTAGCGGCCGTTGCCTGAGCGCCAGCGCTCTTCGGCCTGCTGCAGCTGGATCATCGACACGAGCGCCTCGGTACGGTGCATTTTCTGTACGACGCTGCTGTAGCTCGGGTAGGCGACCGACGCGAGCACGCCCGAGACAGAGGTCGCGATCATCAGCTCGACGAGTGTGAAGCCGGCTTGGCGGCGGCGGGGTGTGTGGGTCATGACGGGTCTCCTGAGAGTGAAGGTGATGGCGGCGGTTCGGTGTCGCGCTCAGCAGTTGCGGTAGCCGGGCAGTGCCGGGGCCGGCGAGCACGAACGCACGCGGCCCATCACGTTGACGATGTGGTGGATCGCGCCCGGCGCGCCGGTCACACGCGCCGTGCCGGTCGGCGTGCTCGTGCCGTGCAGCGGATCAAAGAGGATCGAGCTCGCGCTCGACTGCACCGTGACGCGCTCGGCGCCCGGCAGATAGACCGTCTTGATCTGCGCGGCGCCGCCGCTGCACACGGCCGGCTGCGGGCCGCTGCAACTGCACTGCGACCGCGAACCGGTGTGAATCACGTAGCAGCTGCCGGCGCTGTCGGCATAGAAGCTGACGCGCACCGGCGTGTTGCGGGCGACTGATTCGGTGCGCACGAACTGGAGGTCGGTCGCCAGTTGGGTCGCGACGCCCTCGAGCCGCTTGCGCTCGATGAGGCCTTGAAAGCTCGGCGCTACGGTCGATAGCGCGATCGCGCTAATCGTCATCGCGACCGCCGATTCAATCAGCGTGACACCGCGTTGCAGTCTCGTCTTGGGTTGGTTTTGCATGTGCACCTCGTCGTGTTGAACGTTGGGCACACTTTAGGAAAACCGATGGGTTTGCGCGTCCCCTTCAAGTGGGAAACGGCGCGGCCGCGATGGGGGGCCCCCTTTCGGGGGATGCTGTTGGACCCCAGCTTGCGAGACGCCGGCTCGGCGTGCCGGTTCAACGCGAATCCGGAGCGCTCAGATATCGCGAATCAGCTGCCGAAACTCGTCCACGTCCTCGAAGCTGCGATAGACCGACGCGAAGCGCACGTAGGCGACCTTGTCGATGCGCTTGAGCTCTCGCATCACGAGTTCACCCAGGCGCGTCGTCGGCACCTCGCGCGCGCCGCTGTTGAGCAGCTTGTCCTGGATGCGCTCGACGGCCGCGTCGAGTTGCTCGACGCTCACCGGGCGCTTGCGCAGCGCGAGTTGCATTGAGCCGCGCAGCTTGACGAGTTCGAAGTCCTCGCGCGTGCCGTCCTTCTTCACGACCGAGGGCAGCGCGATCTCGGCGCGCTCGTAGGTCGTAAAGCGCTTGTCGCACTTCTGGCAACGGCGGCGGCGGCGTACGACGTCTCCTTCGTCGGACTCGCGCGTCTCGACGACTTGTGTTTCGTCGTGGCTGCAGAACGGGCAGCGCATCGGTTCAGTGCGGAGTGAGCAGGTCCCGGCCAGCTTGGCAGCCAAGCCGCTGCGACGCGGCCGGGCGGCCCGGCGCGGTGCAGCGGGGCGGCCGGACCGCCAGCCCCGGATCGGTCATTTGTAGACCGGGAAGTCGCGCGTCAACGCCGCGACCTTGGCGCGCACCGCGGCGATGTTCGCCTCGTCGTGCGGCTTGTCGAGCACGTCGGCGATCAGGTTCGCCGTCCGGCGCGTCTCGCCTTCGCCGAAGCCGCGCGTCGTCAAGGCTGGCGTGCCGAGGCGGATGCCGCTCGTCACCATTGGCTTTTGCGGGTCGTTCGGGATGCCGTTCTTGTTGCACGTCATGTGCGCCAGCCCGAGCACCGCTTCGGCCTCCTTGCCGGTCAGGCCCTTGGGGCGCAGATCGACGAGCATCAGGTGGCTCTCGGTGCGTCCACTGACGATGCGCAGGCCGCGTTTGACCAGTGTTTCGGCAAGGACGACTGCATTCTTCGCGACCTGCTGTTGATAGGTCTTGAACGCAGGCTGGAGCGCTTCCTGAAAGGCGATCGCCTTGGCTGCGATCACGTGCATCAGCGGGCCGCCCTGGATGCCGGGGAAGATAGCGCTGTTGATCTGCTTGGCGATATGGTCCTTCATCAGGATGAATCCGCCGCGCGGGCCGCGCAGGCTCTTGTGCGTCGTCGAGGTCACGGCGTCGGCGAAGGGCACCGGGTTCGGGTACTCGCCAGCCGCGATCAGCCCGGCGTAGTGCGCCATGTCGACCATGAAGTAGGCGCCAACGTCCTTTGCGACCTGGGCGAAACGCTCGAAGTCGATGCGCAGGCTGTAGGCGGATGCGCCGGCGATGATCAACTTGGGCTTGTGTTCGCGGGCGATGCGGGCGACGGCGTCGTAGTCGATCGCCTCGTTCGCATCCAGCCCGTAGCTCACGACCTTGAACCATTTGCCGCTCATGTTGAGCGCCATGCCGTGCGTCAGGTGGCCGCCTTCGGAGAGGCTCATGCCCATGATCGTGTCGCCCGGCTGCAGCAGGCCGAAGAACAC
>JBDTSN010000410.1:0-3294 GCA_039931145.1 Burkholderiales bacterium
GCAGGCCTGCATCAGTTGCGCCGCGCCTGCGGTCTGCGGCAGCGCAACGCCCAGTGCGCGCGCGCCTTGCAGTGCGAGGTTCAGATCCTTCTGGTGCAGCCCGATCCGAAACCCGGGGTTGAAGGTGCGCTTGACCATGCGCTCGCCGTGCACCTCCAAGATGCGGCTCGCGGCAAAGCCGCCCATCAGCGCCTGGCGCACTTTGGCCGGATCAGCGCCGGCCTTGCTTGCAAAGACGAGCGCCTCGCCGACCGCAGCGATGTTCAGCGCCACGATGATCTGGTTCGCGACCTTCGTCGTCTGGCCGTCGCCGTTGCCGCCGACCAAGGTGATGTTCTTGCCCATCAGTTCGAAGAGCGGCTTGACGCGCTCAAACGCCGCATCAGGGCCGCCGACCATGATCGTCAGGCTGCCCGCCTTGGCGCCGACTTCGCCGCCCGAGACCGGCGCATCGAGGTAGTCGCAGCCGAGATCGTTGATCCGCTTCGCGAACTGCTTGGTCTCGATCGGCGAGATGGAGCTCATGTCGACGACGGTCTTGCCCTTTGACAAGCCCTCAGCGACGCCGCCCTCACCGAACAGCACGGCTTCGACGTCGGGCGTGTCGGGCACCATGATGAAGACGATGTCCGCCTGCTCTGCGACTGCCTTGGCGTTCTTGCATACCGTGGCACCACTCGCCGCGATCTCCGCAGATACCTTGCTGCGCGTCGTCACGAACAGCGTGTGGCCGGCCTTCGCGAGATGGCCCGCCATCGGCGCGCCCATGATGCCGAGACCGATGAAGCCGAGCTTGAGAGGAGTTGCTGTCATGTCGTCGTTTCCTTGTGTTGATGGTCAATCGCGCGCGGGTTTGGCCGCGCTTTCAGCGATCACGCGCGCGCGTCAGCCAACCGAGGCCCGCCTCGGTCGTCGTCGCCGGCTTGTACTCGCAGCCGATGTGACCTGTATAGCCGATCGCATCCAGATGCGCGAACAGGAAGTCGTAGTTGATCTCGCCGGTGCCCGGCTCGTTGCGCCCCGGGTTGTCGGCGAGCTGGATGTGGCCGATGCGGGTGAGGTGCGTCTTCATCGTCGCCGCGAGTTCACCTTCCATGCGCTGCGCATGGTAGATGTCGAATTGCACGAAGAGATTGTCGGAGCCAACGTCGTCGAGGATGGCGAGCGCCTGCGCTGTGCGATTGAGGAAGAAGCCGGGGATGTCGAAGGTGTTGATCGGTTCGATCAAGAGCCGCAGGCCCGCTTTCTTCAGTTCTGCGGCGGCGAACTTCAGGTTGGCGACGAAGGTCTCGCGCAACACGCTGTCGTTCGCACCCGCCGGCGCCTTGCCGGCGAGGCAGTTCAAGCGCGGTGTACCGAGCGCAGTGCCGTACTCGATCGCCTTCGCAACGCCGAGTCGAAACTCCTCGACGCGATCCGGCAGGCAGGCAATGCCGCGCTCGCCCGCGTCCCAATCGCCAGCGGGCAGGTTGTGCAGCACGAGTTTCAGCCCGTTGGCGTCAAGCCGCGACTTGATCTCGGCGGCCGGGAAGGCATAGGGAAAGAGAAACTCCACCGCGTCGAAGCCCGCCTTCGCGGCGCGCTCGAAACGGTCGAGGAACGGCACCTCGGTGAAGAGCATCATGAGGTTGGCGGCAAACTTTGGCATGAAATGTCCTCTTGGTGTTTCTCCCTCTCCCCCTGGGAGAGGGTCGGGTGAGGGCCGCGTGTGGCAGGCCGCACCCTCACCCTAACCCTCTCCCAGAGGGAGAGGGGACTGGGAGAGAAAGCTGTTCAGTCGAGCAATCCGATCGCGGTCGGCGCGTCTGCGAGGCCAACGGCCAGGTCCTCGAACTCGTTGATCGCGTCGATCTCGGTGCCCATCGAGATATTGGTGACGCGCTCGAGCATGACTTCGATGACGACCGGCACCTTGAACTCAGCGATCCACTTTTGTGCCTGTTGGATCGCAGGCGTGATCTCTTCCTGCTTGTACACCCGGACGAACTTGCAGCCGAGGCCCTCGACGACCTGTTTGTGATCGACGCCGTAGCCTTCGAGCTGCGGCGCGTTGATATTGTCGAAGCCGAGCTGCACGCAATAGTCCATCGAGAAGCCGCGCTGGCTCTGGCGGATCAGCCCGAGGTAGCTGTTGTTGACGACCATGTGGATGTAGGGCAACTTGAACTGCGCGCCGACCGCGAGCTCCTCGATCATGAACTGGAAGTCGTAGTCGCCCGAGAGCGCAACGATCGGGCGCGTCGGGTTCGCGGCGCGCACGCCGAGCGCGGCCGGAATCGTCCAGCCCAGCGGCCCGGCCTGGCCGCAGTTGATCCACTGGCGCGGACCGAAGACGTGCAGGAACTGCGCGCCGGCGATCTGCGACAGGCCGATCGTCGACACGTAGATCGTGTCGCGCGGGAAATTGTTGTTCATGCACTGATAGACGCGCTGCGGCTTCATCGGCACCGCCTCGTAGTTGGTCTTGCGCAGCATCGTGCGCTTGCGCTCGCGGCATTCGGCGACCCATTCGCTGCGATCCTTCAGCTTGCCTGCGGCCTTCATGTCACGCGCAACGGCGACGAACTGCTCGAGCGCCGCTTTCGCGTCCGACACGATGCCCAGATCCGGCCCGAAGACGCGGCCAATCTGCGTCGGCTCGATGTCCACATGCGTGAACGTGCGACCCTTCGTATAGACCTCGACCGAACCGGTGTGGCGGTTCGCCCAGCGGTTGCCGATGCCAAGCACATGGTCTGCTGCGAGCATCGTTGCGTTGCCGTAGCGGTGGCTCGTCTGCAGGCCGCACATGCCGGCCATCAGCGGGTGATCGTCGGGGATCGTGCCCCAGCCCATCAGCGTCGGGATCACCGGCACGTTCATCAGTTCGGCGAACTCCTGCAGCAGCGCACTCGCGTCGGCGTTGATGACGCCGCCGCCGGAGACGATCAGCGGGCGCTCAGCAGCCTGCATCATCTCGATCGCTTTCTCCACCTGCGCGCGCGTCGCCTTCGGCTTGTAGACCGGCAGCGGCTCATAGGTGTCGATGTCGAACTCGATCTCTGCCATCTGGACATCGAACGGCAGGTCGATCAGCACCGGGCCCGGGCGGCCGGAACGCATCAGGTGAAAGGCCTGCTGGAAGGCACGCGGCACCTGCGCCGGCTCGCGCACCATGACGCTCCACTTCGTCACCGGTTTGCTGATCGATTCGATGTCGACCGCCTGGAAGTCTTCTTTGTAGAGCCGCGCACGCGGCGCTTGGCCGGTGATGCACAGGATCGGGATCGAGTCGCCAATCGCCGAATAGAGGCC
>JBDTSN010000411.1:0-3292 GCA_039931145.1 Burkholderiales bacterium
CGGATGTGAAGCCCGAAGGGCGTGCCGGAGCCACAATCCGGCGCCACAACCTCCGGCGCCGCATTTGTCTGGCGGCAAGTGCCAGTCTAGTCTCCGGGTTCAGCTCACCATGTAGGCGGCTGACCCCATGCTAAGCAGCCGGCCCTCGGCATCGAGGAACTCCATGCGCGTCGAGGCGACGCGGCTGCCCAGGCGCATCACTTCGGCATGCGCGCTGAAACGTGGTCCGAGCCCCGGGCGCAGGTAGTCGACACGCAGATCGATCGTCCCGAGCTTGCCGAAGCGCGCCATGCGCGCGTCGATCGTCTCGCTCATGTGGCGCGCGCCGATGGCGGCCATCACGGCAATCCCGCCCATCGCGTCGAGCGATGCGCTGATCACGCCGCCATGCAGCCGGTGGTGCGTAAAGTGGCCGATCAATTCGGGTCGCATCTCGACGCACGCCGCCACGCGCGTCGGCGTGATTTCGGTGATGCGCAGGCCGAGCGTGCGGTTGAAGACGATCAATTCTTCGAACAGGTTCGTGAGCCTGGCAACGAACTCGGGCTCGAACGTGACGTCGGGTGCAATGGTTCGGTTCATCTTGCTTGGTGGGGGCAGTTGTTAGCCCTGCAACTTCGGCATTGTCGTGCGCGCGAGGCGCTTGCACTCGGCCTCGGATCTCAAGGTTCCCGCAGCACCTTGGGAATCGATGCGAGCTGGAATCCATTGAAAGCCGCGGGTGACTCCCCGGTTCCCACGACCGGCCAGATGCGCTTTGCGTTCGGCGCCGCACCATCCACGCGCAGGCACGCACCCGAGATGAAGGCGGCGGCAGGCGAGAGAAGAAAGACGATCGCGGCCGAGACTTCGCTTTCGGTGCCGAGCCGGCGCGCCGGCACCATCTTGGCCATGTTCCGAATCAATGGCCCCATCTCGGGCGGATAGTGATCCATGCCGCTCGATGCGATCCAGCCCGGGGCGACGGCGTTCAATCTCACCGGCGCCCATTCGAGCGCCGCAGTCTCAGTGAAGTTGAGCATGCCGGCGCGCGCCGCGCCGCTGTGCGCCATACCGGGCATGCCCATCCACATGTCAGCGATGGTGTTGACGACGGCGCCGCCATGCGCCTCCATCCATTGCGTGTAGCACTCGCGCGCCATCAGGAAGCCGCCCGTCAGATTGGTGCCCAGCACCGCGTTCCAGCCCTTGGCTTTGATTGACGCCAGTGGCGACGGGTACTGGCCCCCGGCGTTGTTCACAAGCGCGTCGATGCGGCCATGTGCGGCGAGTACAGCAGTGACAGTCTGCGCCACGAGGTCTTCGTCGCGGATGTCGCACGCATGCGTCGATGCGCGCCCGCCCGCCGCTTCGATCTCGGCCCTTGCCGCGTCGAGCTTGTCCACCTTGCGGCCGACGAGTGCGACCGTCGCGCCGAGTGCGGCGAGCTCGTGCGCCGTGCAGCGCCCGATGCCCGAGCCGCCGCCGGTGACGATGGCGACCTGGCCCGTGAACAGGCCGGGCGCGAAGATGGATTGATAGCTCACGTTGTTTTCCCTTGGATGAAGAGCGCAATGACCGCATCGGTCAGATCGTCGAGCGACGCAGACTTCTCCGGGTCGAACCACTGCACCGACCAGTTCAGCGCGCCGAAGATCAGCAGCCGCGCAATCGCGACGTCGGCACGCAGCAGGCCGCTCGCTGCGAGTCCGTTGAGCACCGGCGCCCATGCGGATTCGTAGTCGCGCTGCAGCCTTGCGAGCGCAGCGCGCTGTCGAGCGTTGAGCGACCGCGCTTCGTAGAGCATCACGGGAATGAAGTCCCGTCCTGGGCCGTGCAGCGTGTCGAAGTGGCTGCGTACGAGCCGGCGCAACGTGGCGGCGGGATCCTGCGGCGCATCGACGTTTCCCTGTGCAAGGGCCAGGGCCTGGCGCGCGATGGCGGCCTCCATGCCTTCTTCCATCACCGCGTAGAGCAGGGCGCTTTTGCTCTTGAAATGATAGAAGGGCGACCCCGCGTGCATGCGTGCCGCGGCGGCAATGTCACGCGTCGTCGTTGCGTCGTAGCCCTGGCGGCGGAACAGCCGTGCAGCGGCGTCCAGCACGACGCTGCGGCGATTCCCTTCATCGCGCTCGGCGACGGTCTTGCGCGGCCTGCCGCGTGGACGCTTCGCCGCGGGCAGGACGTTGCGAACGCTGATGCGAGTCGAAGGAAGGGAAGTCATTCGTATCAGGCCATTTATGCAAAGCGATTGCTCTGCGTAAAGTCTATACTCGTCCGACACTCGGGAGTATCGGCATGCCACACGCATTCATTTTCGACGCAGTACGTACACCGCGCGGCAAGGGCAAGAAGGACGGCAGCCTCTATGAAGTCAAGCCGGTGGATTTGCTTGCAGGTCTGCTCGTGAAGCTGCAGCAGCGTCACGACTTCGACCCGGCGGCGCTCGACGACGTCGTCATGGGCGTCGTCTCACCGGTCGGCGAGCAAGGCTCGGTGATCGCCAAGACGGCGGTACTGAAAGCGGGTTGGGATTTCACCGTGAGCGGCATGCAGATCAATCGCTTCTGTGCCTCGGGTCTGGAAGCGGTGAATCTGGCAGCGCAGAAGGTCGCGAGCGGTTGGGAAGACCTCGTCATCGCGGGCGGCGTCGAGAGCATGTCGCGCGTGCCGATCGGCTCGGACGGTGGTGCGTGGGCGCAGGACCCGGAGACGAACGCGCGCACCGGCTTCGTGCCGCAGGGCATCGGCGCCGATCTGATCGCGACGCTCGGCGGCTGGGGGCGCGAGGACGTCGACGCCTTTGCGCTTGAGTCGCAGCAACGCGCGGCTGCGGCGCAGGCCGAGGGTCGTTTCGACAAGTCGGTGCTCGCGGTGGAGGATGCGATCGGCCTGACGGTGCTCGATCGTGACGAGTTCATCAAGCCGCGCACGACGCTCGAAGGCCTGGCATCGCTCAAGCTCGCCTTTGCCGAGCTCGGCGCAATGGGGTTCGACGCGGTTGCCTTGCAGCGCTACCCCGAGGTCGAGCGTATCCAGCACGTGCACACGGCGGGCAACTCTTCGGGCATCGTCGATGGTGCGGCGGCGGTGCTTGTCGGCAGTGAAGCGATTGGCAAGTCACTCGGCCTCGCGCCGCGTGCGCGTGTCGTCGCGACGGCGCTCTCGGGCGCGGACCCGACGATCATGCTCACCGGCCCGATGCCGGCGGCGCGCAAGGCGCTCGCGAAGGCGGGGCTCACGGTGGACGACATCGATCTCTTCGAGGTCAACGAGGCGTTCGCCGCGGTGCCGATGCGCTTCATGCGCGAGA
>JBDTSN010000412.1:0-3288 GCA_039931145.1 Burkholderiales bacterium
TGCGCAACCACGACGAGCTGACGCTCGAGATGGTGACGAGCAAGGAGCGCGACTATCTCTACCGGATGTATGCGTCGGATACCCGTGCCCGCATCAATCTTGGCATCCGCAGGCGTCTCGCGCCGCTGCTGGAGAACGACCGTGCGCGCATCGAGCTCATGAACAGCCTGCTGCTGTCGATGCCGGGCACGCCGGTGCTGTACTACGGCGACGAGATCGGCATGGGCGACAACATCTTCCTCGGCGACCGCGACGGCGTGCGCACGCCGATGCAGTGGACGAGCGACCGCAACGGCGGCTTCTCGCGCGCCGATCCGCAGCGCCTCTATCTGCCGCCGATCCAGGACCCGATCTACGGCTTCGAATCGGTGAACGTCGAGGCCCAGGCGCGCAAAGCCTCATCGCTGCTGAACTGGACGCGCCGTATGCTTGCGGTGCGCGCAACGACGCCGGCCTTCGGCCGTGGGCGCTTCACGATGCTGCACCCAGGCAACCGCAAGGTGCTCGCCTACGTGCGAGAGTACGAGGACGACGTCATCCTGTGCGTCGCCAACGTCAGTCGAACGGCGCAGCCGGTCGAACTCGAACTGCGTGAGTGGAAGGGCCGCGTGCCGGTCGAGATGAGCGGGCGCAACGCGTTTCCGCCGATTGGTGAGCTGACCTATCTGCTGACGCTGCCGGCCTACGGTTTCTTCTGGTTTCGTCTCTCGACCGATGTCGCACCGCCGAGCTGGCACGCCGAGAGCAGCGGCCTCGACGACTTGCCGACACTCGTCCTGTTCGACGGCTGGAACAGCTTCTTCCGCGGTCGCGTCGTGCCCTGGCGCATCGGCGTCGCCGAGAAGACGCGCAACCAGCTCGAGCGCGCGCTGCTGCCGCCTTTCGTGGCCCACCAGCGCTGGTACGCCGCGAAGACCGAGGCGATCGAATCCGTTCAACTCGTCGACAGCACAGTCCTCGAGCACGACGGCATCGAGTGGCTGATCGCGCTTGCCGACGTCAAGGCGCCGTCGCGAACAGCGCGCTACTTCATTCCGCTCGCGATGGCCTACGAGGACCACGAGGAGGAGCGCATGCGCGCGCTCTCAGGCGTCGCCGTCGCCAAGGTACGCCAGCAGGCCGAAGTCGGTGTGATCGCCGATGCGATGGCCGACGTGACGTTCTGCCGCGCGCTCGTGAGCGAGATCGGCAAGAGCCGCACGCTGCGCACCGAGCGCGGGAAGTTGCGCTTCACGCCGGGCGCCAACTTTGCGGAGGTCGTCGGCGACGCACTCGACGGCGAGCTTGCGCTGCACCGCCTGACGACGAGCAGCAATTCGATCAGCCTGCTCGGCGAGCGGCTCTTCATCAAGGGCTACCGCCACCTGCACGCCGGGGTCAATCCCGAGCTCGAAATGGGCCGCTTCCTGACCGACATCGCGCACTATCCGCACAGCGTGCCGGTGGCAGGCAGCCTGGAGTACGAGGCAAAGGACGGCCAGACCTGGACGCTTGCGCTGCTGCAGGCGCAGGTCACGAACCAGGGCGATGCCTGGAGCGCGACGGTCGATGCCCTGGCGCGTCTTCTCGACGCCGCCGACAGAACCAACAACAAAGCAGACGCCAAAGCAGACGCCGCGCCCGAGACGAGCATCGCGGCAATGGCCGACCGCACGCGCGGCCTGGCGCGCCGCATTGCCGAGTTGCACGCCGCGCTCGCGCGCCGCACCGGCAACCCGGCGTTCGACCCTGAGCCGGCGACCGACGCCGACGTTGCGCGCTGGTCGGAGATGGCGCGCAGCGAATGCAAGCAGACGATCGCGCGACTGCGTGAGCGCACCGAGCCCTGGCCCGAGCCTCTGCGTGATGCGGTTACGCAAGTGATCGCCGCCGAGCCGTCGTTGCTTTCGAGCATCGCCGCCGCAGCGACCGTCGGGGTCGGGCAGTTGAAGACCCGATTGCACGGCGATCTGCACCTCGGCCAGGTGCTCGTCTGCCGTGATGACTTCATGCTGATCGATTTCGAGGGCGAACCGCAGCGCAACTTCGAGGAGCGCCGCGTCAAGCATTCGGCGCTGCGCGACGTCGCGGGCATGCTTCGGTCATTTGACTACGCACGCCATACCGCACTGCACGCGACCGCCGCCGGCGAGGCGGGTCGGGCGAAGCTCGCGCCGCTTGCTCGGCGCTGGGAACGCGAAGTGCGCGCCGCGTTCCTGCAGACCTATGCAAGCGTCGCCGTCGAAGCCGGCCTCTACGCCGATAGCGCAGCGTTCGATGCGGTGTCGCCACTGCTGCGCCTGTTCGAACTCGAGAAGGCGCTCTACGAACTGCGCTACGAAATGGACAACCGTCCGGACTGGATCGGCGTGCCGCTAGCCGGCATCGCGGCGCTCGCCGGTGCGGACAACTCAACGAGGAGCTAGGCAATGGGGACTATCGACGTCATGCTCGATCCGGTGCGCGGTTTCATGCTGCAGATCGGCGCCTTCCTGCCACGTCTGGCGATCGCTATCGGCCTGCTGGTTGCCGGTTGGCTGATCGCCAAGGCGCTGCGCTTCAGTGTCGTGAAGGCGCTGCGCGCGCTGAACTTTCACGTCCTCACCGAGCGCGCCGGTATCGACGGCTTCCTGCAGCAAGGCGGCACCGAGAAGGACACGACCGACCTCTTCGGCTGGTTCGCGTATGCGGCTGTCATCCTCGCCTCGCTGATCATCGCTTCCAACAGTCTCGGCCTCACGCAGGTGACCGAGCTGTTGGGCCACGTCGTGCTCTTCCTGCCGCGCCTGCTCGTCGCGTTGCTGGTCGTGATCTTCGGCAGCTACTTCGCGCGCTTCATCGGCGGCGCGGTGCGCGGCTATTGCAAGCGTGTCGAGATCAGCGACGGTGAACTCCTCGGCCGCGCTGCGCAGTACGGAATCATGGTCTTCGTCGTGCTGCTGGCGATCGACCACCTAGACATCGGCGGCGGGCTGATCCAGCAGACCTTCCTGATCCTGCTTGCCGGCGTTGTCTTTGCAGCGGCACTCGCGCTCGGCCTTGGCGCCCGGGACCGTGCGGCGCTGTTGATCGAGCGCTGGTTTCCGCGTGATCACAGCAAGCCTTGAGGTCGCCTTCGCAAGCCGACTGCGTTTTCGTGGGCGAGGTTTTGGAACCTAACGCGCTCGAAGTTCAGCGCGGCAAAGGCGTGCCCGGACAGGCCACGGCACTTCTCCTACGCGGTCGGCGCTGCGCGCCGACTGCCCTGCGCTGCTCGGTCTTGCAGCCCGCCGACGAACTCGCTTCACTCACTTCGTTCGTTGCGCTCAA
>JBDTSN010000413.1:0-3282 GCA_039931145.1 Burkholderiales bacterium
GGCCGACATCATGCCGCGCTCGGGCTTCGTGCTCTACAGCAACGCGCTGTGGTACGCGGTGAAGCGCCGCTTCGATCTGCCTGAGGCGAAGGCGACGCGACACCACTTCAACCACCTCTTTCATCCGTTTGCGCGCGACTTGTCCGAGTACCGTCGCGCGCGCCTGCTGCAGCACTTTGCGCGGCGTGGCCAGCACGACAGCGGCCTCTACCTCAGCTTCGTCAACTTCGCGAGCTTCGGCGCCGAGGGCGACGTCTTCGGCAACCTGCTCGCGATCCTGTACGGGCTTGCGGACGAAACGGCGGCACGGCGCATCGTCGCCGCGATCGTCGCTGCCCAGAGCGCCGATCCGTATCCGATCCGCGTCGTGCTGCATCCGCTTTCGCGCGAGCACGAACTGTGGCGGCCGTACATGGCGCGCCATGAGCAGAACCACCCGCACCAGTATCACAACGGCGGCATCTGGCCGATGGTCGGCGGGTTCTGGGTGCAGGTGCTGGCGCGCCTCGGGATGCGCGACGCGGCACGTGATGCATTGCGGCGCCTGGCCGAAGTCAACGGGCTCGACAACTGGCGCTTCACCGAATGGCTGCACGGAAGCACGCTCGCGCCGATGGGCATGGCCGGGCAGAGCTGGAACGCGGCGACGTTTCTGCTCGCGTTGCGCAGTCTGGACGATGCTGCTTCAGCGACTGTCGGCGAGCCCGGCGCCAGTCCCGGCGTCAGTCGCGGCGCATGATCGCGTCAGTCATCGATAAAGGAGAAAGAAGCCATGCAAACCACCCGTCTCGGCAACACCGGCCTCGTCGTTTCCCGACTGTGCCTGGGCATGATGACCTACGGCCTGCCTGCGTGGCGCCCCTGGGTGCTCGACGAGGCGGCGAGCCGGCCGATCGTCAAGCATGCCGTCGAGCAGGGCATCAACTTCTTCGACACCGCCGACATGTATTCGGCCGGCGAGAGCGAGGTGCTGACCGGTAAATTCCTTCGCGAGTTCTGCCGCCGCGAAGAGATCGTCGTCGCGACCAAGCTCTTCCACCCGGTGAGCATGGACTTCTCGAGCGGGATCGCGCCGAAGGCGAACGGCCACCGGCCGCCCCCTAACACGAGCGGCCTGTCGAGGAAGCGCATCTTCCACGCGGTCGACGCGAGCCTGCAGCGGCTCGGCACGGACTACATCGACCTCTACCAGATCCACCGCTGGGACTCAGCAACGCCGATCGAGGAGACGATGGAGGCGCTGCACGACGTCGTGAAGGCCGGCAAGGCGCGCCACATCGGCGCGAGTTCGATGTGGGCCTGGCAGTTCGCCAAGGCGCAGCAGGTCGCGCGCGCGAACCGCTGGACGCCCTTCGTCAGCATGCAGAACCACTACAACCTCGCCTACCGCGAGGAAGAGCGCGAGATGATTCCGCTTTGCAAGGATCAGGGTGTCGCGCTCATCCCGTGGAGCCCGCTCGCACGCGGCTTCCTCGCCGGCAACCGCAAGACCGACGACGCGAAGGCGGGCGCCACCTCGCGCGCCAGCACCGACGAGATCGCCTTGAAGCTCTACTACCGCGCAAGCGATTTCGCGACCGTCGATCGTGTGACCACGATGGCCAAGGCCAAGAGCGTCAGCAACGCCACTCTCGCCTATGCATGGCTATTTCACAAGGGCATCACCGCGCCGATCTTCGGCGCGAGCAAGCTGCCGCAGATCGATCAGGCGGTGGCGGCGGTGGAGTTGAAGCTGAGCGCTGAGGAAGTGGCGCAGCTCGAAGCAGGCTACGAACCGCATCCGGTGCTAGGGCACAGCTGAACCGGGGCGCGCGCGGATTGGCGTCGCGTATGTCAGGCCTGCGTCGGCTGCACATGTAGGCGCAGGCCGAGCGTATGGAGCACCAGTTCAGCACCGCACCGTGTGAAGTAAACGCGGTAGCCGGGCCCGAGGTCGATCTTCATCTCCGCCCCGTTGCCCGAGAACATGCGATGTTGGCCGGGGGTTGCCCTCCTGCACGCGCCGCACGCGTACTGAGATCCGGGCTTTTGCCTGCCGATCGCGCAGTGCATCGAACCATTCGGTGAACTGCCGCTACTGACGAATCTCGAGCCTGCGTTAACTTTAGTTAACGGTGTACTTTCGGTCAACTCGCTGGACGACAGTGCTGGCTCCGAGTGCAAGTTCGAGACACCGATTTGGTCGGCAGCGAACTCATTCGCTCTCAATCGCCGACCGCACGGCCTTTCGTGGTGGTCTCAGCGCGCCCCGGCAAACAGGAAGCCGCCCACGCTGAGCCCGGGCGTCGCAGCCGCTACAGTGGGCTGCATGAAGCACATCAGCGAATTCCTCAGCCGCACCGTCGGCATTGAACCGTGGGTGGCGTCGTTGATTGCCATCGCATTGGTCACCCTCATCCTCAACCAGGTCGCGCAGGTGCTGCTACGGCAAGCCGCCAAGGTCACTCAACAGACCCGCACGGTGTGGGACAACGCGCTCGTCAGCACCGCCAGCCGGCCGATACTGGTGGCGATGTGGGTGATCGGCCTGGGCGTCATGGCCCGCGTGCTGCAACACGAGATCGAACAGCCGTTCATCACCGAGGTACTGGCGCTTCGTGATGTCGCGCTGATCGTGTGCGTGGCGTGGTTCGTGTTGCGCTTCATCGGGCAGGTGGGTCGCAACATCATCGCTGCACGCACCGCCCGTGACGAGGAGGTGGACCACACAACGATCGACGCGCTCGTCAAGCTGGCGCGGCTGGTGTCGCTGGTGGTCGTGACGCTGATGGTGGTGCAGACGCTCGGCTTCCAGGTCGGCGGGCTGCTCGCATTGGGTGGCGTCGGCGGCATTGCCGTCGGCTTCGCGGCGAAGGACGTCCTCGCCAATTTCTTCGGCGGGCTGACGATCTATCTGGACCGTCCGTTCGTCGTCGGCGAATGGATCCGTTCGCCCGACAAGGCGATTGAAGGAACCGTCGAATACATCAGCTGGCGGCACACGCGCATACGCGCATTCAACAAGAACCCGATCTACGTGCCGAACTCGGTGTTCGCCACCGTCGTCGTCGAGAACCCGTCACGCATGAGCCACCGGCGCATCAGGGAGACGATCGGCCTGCGCTACGACGACTTCGACAAGGTCGCGCCCGTTGTCGCCGACATCAAGGCGATGCTGCGCGAACACCCCGGCATCGACGCGACGCAGACCTTGATCGTCAACTTCCTGCAGTTCGGCGCCTCGACGCTGGATCTGATGATCTACACCTTCACGAAGACGACGGTGTGGGTCGAGTTCCACGA
>JBDTSN010000414.1:0-3282 GCA_039931145.1 Burkholderiales bacterium
GCGAAGCGAGTTCGGCGGCGGGCCACGCGGCCGAGCAACGCAGGGAAGTCGGCGCAAAGCGCCGACCGCGTAGGAGAAGTGCCGCAGACTGTCCGGGTACGCCTTTGCCGCGCGAGATCCCGAACAAAGTGCACTTCGAGACACTGACGAATGCAACGCTGCCGCACATTGCGTTGTCCGGCGCGATTTTGTCGATGCAGTTCGCCAGTTTCATTTCAGCCCGAAATCGCAAACCCGCCATCGACGATCAGCGTGTGGCCGTTGATCATGTTCGCTTCCGGCAGGCACAGCAGATAGACGGCGTTGGCGACGTCCTGCGGCGTCAGCACCGGGCCGGCGGGGGTGCGTGCGGCGTAGTTGGCGAGCACCTCGTCGCGGTTCGGGAAGTAGGCGAGGGCGTCGGTATTGACGACGCCTGCGCTCACCGTGTTGACGCGGATGCCGCGCGGTCCGAGTTCTTGCGCGAGCGCGCGTACGAGTGCTTCAAGGGCCGCCTTCGACGCACCGATGAAGCCGTAGTTCGGCATTGCGCGCGATGCGCCGAGGCTCGACAGCGCGACGATGCGCCCGCCGCTGGCGGGCATCAGCGGCAGCGCGCGCTGTGTGAGCAAGTTCAATGCGAGCGCATTCGTCTCCATGCACCAGCGCCAGTGCTTGAGCGTCATCTCGGTCGTCGGTTTCAGGACGCCGCTGGCGGCATTGCTGACGACGATGTCGAGGCGGTCGAAGTGCTTGCGAAACTCGGCGAAGAGTTCGTCGACGCTGTCGGGGATGCCGACGCTCGCCTGGATCGCGACCGCGCGCCGACCCATGGCCCGGATATCGGCACACAGCGCCTCGGCCTCATCGGCGCTGTTGTAGTAGTTGGCCGCGACGTCGCAGCCGGCGCTGGCGAGCTTCAACGCAATCGCCCGCCCGATGCCGCGCGCCGCGCCGCTGACGAGCGCAACCTTGTTGCTGAGTGCGCCTGACATGGGGTTTGGGTGCGTCGTGCGGGCCGGCGTGGTGGGCGCCCGGCACGAACTGTGGTCGGCGGGCAGGGACGCGCATTTTACCTTCGCACCTCATGCGCCTTCGGGGCGCACCTTCCTGGCCAGCTCGGCCGTCATGCGGGCTGCGGGCGATCCTAATCCTCGCCTCATCTTCGGCTAATCGAGGCCTAACCGCGCGGCCCTAGCGTTCGGCTGTCGGGATGCGCCGCATCCTTCCTCGCGTACTCAAAGGATTACTTCCATGACGCTCAAGCCTCTCGCCATTGCCTTGGCCGCAGCCGGCCTTGTCGCTGCCGGCTCCACCTCCGCGTTCAGCCTGAATCCTTCCACCTGGCTCGCGAAGGACACGACCGTTGCCGCCGCCTCGCCGAGCGTGACCGGTGTTGTTCCGCCCGCGCCGGTGGCGCCGTTGCCAGCAGGTGCGACGCCTAACTTTCGCGCCATCGTCGAGCAGGCCGGCCCGGCCGTCGTCGGCGTCATGGTCGCAGGGATGCACAAGGCAGACGCCGAAGACATGCAAGACGACCCGCGCATCCCGCCGCAGTTGCGCGGCTTTCCCGGTTTTCCAGGCATGCCTGGGCAAGGCCGTGGCGGCGAGATGCCGTTCAGAGGCCAGGGGTCGGGCTTCATCGTCAGCAGCGACGGGCTGATCCTGACCAACGCACACGTCGTGCGCGAGGCGAAGGAAGTGATCGTCAAGTTGAGCGACCGCCGCGAATTCAAGGCCAAGGTGCTCGGCGCGGACCCGGTGACTGACGTTGCCGTGCTGCGCATCGACGCCAAGGATCTGCCGACGGTGCGCCTGGGTGATCCGAAGCAATTGCAGGTTGGTGATCCGGTGCTCGCGATCGGTTCGCCGTTCGGCTTCGAGCAGTCGGCGACTCAAGGCATCGTCAGCGCCAAGGCCCGCTCGCTGCCGGGCGACGGCGCGGTGCCGTTCATTCAGACTGACGCTGCGGTGAACCCGGGCAATTCGGGCGGGCCGCTGTTCGACGGCACGGGCGCGGTGGTCGGCATCAACTCGCAGATCTATTCGCAGTCCGGCGGCTATCAGGGCCTGTCGTTCGCGATCCCGATCAACGTTGCGCTGAAGGTGAAGAACGAAATTGTCGCCACCGGCAAGGCGCAGCACGCGCGGCTCGGGGTGACGATCCAGGACTTGAACCAGGCTCTGGCCCAATCGTTCGGCCTCGACAAGCCCGACGGCGCGCTCGTCGCGAGCGTCACCCCGGGCAGCGCCGCCGCCGTCGCGGGCCTGAAGGCCGGCGACGTCGTGACCGAGGTGAACGGTGAGCCGATCGTGGGTTCGGGCTCACTGTCGAGCCGCATCGGCTTGGCGACGCCGGGCGACAAGGTCAAGCTCACAGTCTGGCGCGACAAGGCGTCGAAGGAATTCGACGTCAAGCTCGGCAGCGCGCAGGAGAACGACAAGACCTTCGCCCAAGCCGGCGGCGAGGTGCAGCCGGGGCAACTTGGCCTCGCGCTGCGGCCGCTGACGCCCGACGAGCGCAAGCAGGCGAAGATCGAACAGGGTCTGTTGATCGAAGGCGTCGCCGGCCCCGCGGCGCGTGCTGGCCTTGCGCAGGGCGACGTGCTGCTCGCGATCAACGGCCAGGCGGTCGGTTCGATCGAGCAGGTGCGCGGCGTGATGCAGAGCAAGCCGAAGAGCGTCGCGTTGCTCGTCGAGCGTGGCGGCCAGCGCATCTTCGTGCCGGTCAAGCTCGGCTGATCGATCGAGGCGAGAGAATCACCGCTTCGCTGACAAGCGTCGGGCCGCCCCAAGCGGCCCGCGTCTGCATTTGCACCGCGATGTAACGCGCTAAAGATCGGTGCGCAGTTTCCAGATCTCCGGGAACAGCACGACGTCGAGCATCTTGCGCAGGTAGCCGACGCCGCTCGTGCCGCCGGTGCCGCGCTTGAAGCCGATGATGCGTTCGACAGTCGTCACGTGGCGGAAGCGCCAGAGGCGAAAGCTGTCTTCGAGATCGGTCAGCTCTTCGCCGAGCTGATAGACCTCCCAGTGCGTCTGCGGTGCGCGGTAGGCGACGAGCCAGGCCTGAACGACTTCGTCGCTCGCCGCATAGGGCTGCGTCCAGTCGCGCTCCAGGTGGCTTGCCGGCACCGGCAGGCCGCGCCGTGCGAGCAGGCGCAGCGCCTCGTCGTAGAGCGACGGTGCGCGGTAGGCGGCCTCGACGCGAGCGAGCACTTCGGGTCGGTGCACATGGGGTTTGAGCATCGCCGCGTTCTTGTTGCCGAGCATGAATTCGATGCAGCGGTACTGCCAGCTCTG
>JBDTSN010000415.1:0-3279 GCA_039931145.1 Burkholderiales bacterium
CGAACGAAGTGAGATTGGGGTCGTTTCATTTCCGGCACCCGCAGATGCGGCCGGCCGACACTGACCGCGTTGGCGGCGCGTCGCCGTGCAAAATGCACTCCCGCTGCGCCGGCGACATGTCGTCGCGACCGCGGCGCCCGGCGATCGGGGAAGTCTCTGTCCCGATCGCACGGCAATAGGTTCGAGGAGACACCATGTTCAATTTCGAGTCGCTTGCGGTCATCGATTGGCCCGCCGGTCTGCACGCGCCGGATACGGGGTTCTGGGCTGCGTTGCTGCTCGTCGCGGGCGCACTCGCGGGCGAGGTCATCGCGCGCACCTCGAGGTTGCCGCGACTTGTCGGCTACACGGCTGCCGGCTGCGTGGTGGCGGCGGCCGGGATGGGCCCGAGCATGCCGCTCGCGGGCACGGCGCGATTGGTGGTCGACGTCGCGCTCGCACTGCTGCTGTTCGAGATCGGCAGCCGGGTGCGCCTGCGCTGGCTGCGTTTCAATCTCGCCCTTTTCTGGACCAGTCTGGCCGAGGCGAGCCTGAGCGGTGTCGCGGTATTCGCCGTGCTCTACTGGCTCGAGGTGCCGACGATGACGGCCGTCTGCTGCGCGGTGCTCGCCATCCCGTCTTCGGCGGCGGTCGCCGGGCGCGTCGCGATGGAGCTCGGCGCCGAAGGCCAGGTGACGGACCGCATGATCCTGCTCACTGCCCTCAACACGCTGTTCGCCGTCCTTGCGCTGACGCTGCTCGAAGCGTGGTGGCACGCCGGTGAGGCCGCCGATGTGCCGGCCGCGCTGATCCATCTCGCGCAATCGTTCTTCGGTTCTCTGGTGCTCGCGGCGCTGCTTGCAGCGGTTGTCGCGGTCGTCGCGCGCCGGCTCGACCTGCGCAATGAAAGCTCGGTGCTGCTCGTGCTCGGCCTCGTCGTGCTCGCGATCGGCGCCGCGCGTGCGGCGAACCTGTCGACGCTGCTCGTGCCGCTGCTGGCCGGGCTGCTGCTGCGCAATGTGAGTGAGCGGCCGTGGGTCTGGCCGCGCCACTTCGGCACCGCGGGCGGCGTCGGCGTGCTGATGATGTTCGTCATCGTCGGTGCGTCGTGGTCGCCCGCCGTGCTCGCCGCGGGCGGCCTGGCCGCGCTCGCGCTGCTCGTCGCGCGCGGGCTCGCCAAGGGGCTGGTCGTCGTCGCGCTGGCGCGACCGGCCGGCGCCACGCTGCGCCAGGGGCTGTCCCTCGCCGTGACGCTGATGCCGCTGTCGGCGACAACGCTCGTGATGCTCAGCGAGGTCTATGCGACGGCGCCGGTGCTCGCGGCGAGCGTCATGCCGATCGTCATCACCGCAGTCGCGGTGCTCGAACTGCTGGGCCCGGTCGCCGTCTACTCCGCACTGCAGCTCGCGGGCGACCTGCCGCCCGCCGCGGCGCGCCGGGCGAAGGAGGTGAGATGAGCGCCGCCGGGCCGCTCCCAAGGCGCTCGCTCCCCAGGGGCCACGAAGGGGCCCGTCCCGGGCTCCGGGGGACCGGCGCCCAGCGCCGTAGGGGGTACCCATGAGCCTCGAACCGTTCGTCACCTCGCGCCCGCTGACGCTCGGCGTCGAGCTTGAGCTGCAGCTCGTCAACACGCACGACTACGATCTGTCGACCACCGCGAGCGACCTGATGCGTCTGATGAAGGGCCGGCACATTCCGGGCGCCGTGAAGCCCGAGATCACGAGCAGCATGCTCGAGATCGCGACCGGCGTGTGCAGCGGCTATACGCAGGTTCTCGACGAGTTGCGCACGATCCGCGATCAGCTCGTCGAATGCGAACAAAGGCTCGACGTTCGCCTATGCGGCGGCGGAACGCATCCGTTCCAGGATTGGAGCCGCAGGCGAATCTACGACGCGCCGCGCTTTCATGAACTGTCTGCCCTCTACGGCTATCTGTCCAAGCAGTTCACGGTCTTCGGCCAGCACGTGCACATCGGCTGCCCCGGCCCCGACCAGGCGCTGGTGCTGATGCACGGCCTCGGCCGCTTCATCCCGCACCTGATCGCGCTCGCCGCGTCGTCGCCCTTCGTACAAGGCAGCGACACCGGATTTCATTCCGCACGGCTGAACTCGGTGTTCGCGTTTCCGCTGTCGGGGCGCTCGCCCTTCGTGCAGCGCTGGGAGGACTTCGAGCTCTACTTCGCGAAGATGGCACGCACCGGCGTCGTCAAGAGCATGAAGGACTTCTACTGGGATATCCGCCCGAAGCCCGAGTTCGGCACGATCGAGGTGCGCGTCCTCGACACCCCGCTCACGGTCGAGAAGGCCGCGGCGCTCGCCGGCTTCATTCAGTGCCTGGCGCGCTGGCTGCGCGTCGAGCGACCCTTCGCGCTCAGCGAAGACGATTACCTGCCCTACGCGTTCAATCGCTTCCAGGCTTGCCGCTTCGGGCTCGATGCGACCTATGTCGACCCCGGCACCGGCGAGCACCACGTACTGCGCGACGACCTGCTCGCGGTCTTCGACAAGCTCGAGCTGCACGCGATGGAGTTGCGCGCCGAGGACGCGATCCGGATGTTGCGCGCCGAGATCCTCGGCACCGGCAACGACGCGACCTGGATCCGCCAGCTGCAACACCGCGAGCATCTGCTCGCCGAGGTCGTGCGCCAGCAGACACGGCGCTGGCGCGGGCAGGCGCATTGAGCGATGGGGCCGCTGCGCATCGGTCTGTCGGCCCGGCTGATGCACAAGCCGCCCGCCGAGCTCGGCTTTCGCAACAAGACGCTGCTCTACCTGGAGCAATCGATCGCGCACTGGATCATGTCGCACGGTGCGCTCGCAATGACGGTGCCGACGCTCGGCTTTGACGCCGGCGTCGCGCGGCGCAAGGTGTCGGTGCGCGAATATGCCGAAGCGCTCGACGCGCTCGTGCTGCAGGGCGGCGCCGACGTGAGCCCGACCACCTACGGCCAGGAGCCGCTGCGCCCCGACTGGGCAGGTGATATCGTTCGCGACCGCTACGAGATCGAACTCATCGAGGGCTTCATGACGGCCGGCAAGCCGGTACTCGGCATCTGCCGCGGCGCGCAGCTCATCAATGCGTCGTTCGGCGGCACGCTGATCCAGGACATCCAGACCCAGCGACCCGAGGCGCGCGCGCATGTCGATCCGGTGCTCTACGACGAGCTCGCGCATCGCATCCGCTTCGAGCCCGGCAGCCGCCTTGCCAGCACCTACGCCGATCACGTGAACCCGCTCGTCAACAGCATCCATCATCAGGCGGTCGATCGGCTCGGCAGCGACCTGGTGGTCGAGGCGCGT
>JBDTSN010000416.1:0-3279 GCA_039931145.1 Burkholderiales bacterium
AAGCAGCCGCGCTTGAAGACGTCGGCATAGCCGCGGCGCTGGCCCGCTGGGGCGTAACCCACGAGCGCGCCCTTCTCGAACAGATAGTCGTCGCCGCCCGCGGGGGGCGCAACGCCGAGCACGGCGCAGAGCTCGATGAAGTGCTGCTGCGCGCCCTGCTCTTCGTTGAGCGCGTAGGCGGCGCCGCCCGGGCCCCACTTGGTGACAAAGTCGGCGATCGAATGCGGTGGCGGCGTGCTCATGATGCGGGGCTGGCAGCATTTCAACACAGGCTCGAACGCGCTCGCGGTGCAGGTGCTGCGGGTGAAGGCAGCGCGCATCCGTTTGCATCGGGAGGGGCCGCGATGTAACAGCGTCGTGCAGATCGACGCTCATGCGGGGGAATTCAGCGGAGTTTTACCGCCCGCTCCCCCGAACCGCGGGGGCCCGTGTTACCCCTGCGAGCAGCGGCATCGAATACCTTCGCTCTGCACTTTCACCACACACCCTCAGGGAGGAATTTCATGCGCAACACACTTTCACTCATCGCCGCTGCCGCGGCGCTGGCCATGGGCGGCGCGGCACAAGCCGGCACCGTCGTTGCGACCAGCCTGCTCGGCGGGCCACAGGTGATCGACGGCACGACGACTGTCTCGCTCGCCGGATCGGCCGCGCTCGGCACGAAGACGATCAACGGCATCACCGCGGTCGGCGTGTCGGGCGGCGCGGCGGGCAACGAGATCGACATTGGCGAGCAGATGACGGCGTCGTTCTCGGCCGGCCTGTACGTCGGCAACGTGCAGCTCGCGTTCCTCTACGACGGGCCGGAGTACAACGACGTGAACGAGGTTGCGCAACTGACGGCGACGCTGTTCGGCGGCGGCTCGGTGGTGTCGACGCTGACCGCAGTTGGCGCGACGAGCGCTATTGCGAGCATGGGCTCGGCTGGCATCGTCGGTGGGCAGGACGCGGACAACGTCGGCGCAGCGCTTTGGAGGTGGGACAACCCGTTCGGCAACGCGCTTGTCACCTCGATCAAGTTCGAGGCGATCCCAGGCGTGCCTGCCGACGGCTGCACCGTCTGCAACAACCAGAGCGACTACAGCCTCTACAGCGTGGCGGCCGCCGTGCCGGAGCCGAGCAGCTATGCGCTGATGGTGGCGGGCTTGGGCGTGATGGGCTTCATCGCGAGGCGTCGCCGCCGCGCCTGAGCGCGCCCTTCCGAGCGCGATGGGCGTCCCTTCGGGGGCGCGATCACAGCAGTCTGGCGCCCCTGCGACGGCGTGAACGCCATACTGCGGCGCTCCTTCGGGGGCGTGAATGCGGTACTTTGGCGCCCTTGCGGGGGCGGAAGCCCGGTACTTTGGCGCCCCTTCGGGGGCGCCGTCGCTTCTGCCTATCATCGGCGCCATGCCCGCCTCCCTGCATGGCCAGCTCGTCGTCGCGATCTCGTCGCGCGCGCTGTTCGACTTCGAGGAAGAGAACCGCGTCTTCGAGGCCGATGACGACCGCGCCTACATGGCGCTGCAACTCGCGAAGCTGGAGACGCCTGCGCTGCCCGGCGTCGCCTTCTCGCTCGTCAACAAGCTGCTCGCGTTCAACACGGGCGATGCGCAGCGGGTCGAGGTCGTGATCCTGTCGCGCAACGATCCGGTTTCGGGGATGCGCGTGTTCCGCTCGGCGAAGCACTACGGCCTCGCGATCCAGCGCGGCGTGTTCACGCGCGGTGAGTCGCCGTGGCGCTATCTGCGCCCGTTGGCGGCAAACCTGTTCCTGTCGACGAACGAGTCGGACGTGCGATCTGCGCTCGGCGCCGGCGTGCCCGCGGCGCGCGTCTACCCTCATTCGGCGCGCGCGTCGGCTGCGCATCCGTTCGAGGTGCGAATCGCCTTCGACGGCGACGCGGTGCTCTTTTCCGACGAGGCTGAGCGCGTCTTCCAGAACGCGGGCCTGGCCGCGTTCCAGACCCATGAGGACGAGCAATCCGAAACTCCCCTTGGCGCCGGGCCATTCAAGCCGCTGCTGCTGGCGCTGCACGCGCTGCAGCGCGACGCCTCGCCCACGATGCGCATCCGCACCGCGCTCGTCACCGCGCGCAGTGCACCGGCGCACGAGCGTGCAATCCGCACGCTGATGGACTGGCACATCGAGATCGACGAGGCGATGTTCCTCGGCGGCCTCGCAAAGGGCGAGTTCCTGCGCGAGTTCGAGCCCGACTTCTTCTTCGACGACCAGACCGGCCACGTCGATAGCGCGGCGCCTCACGTGCCTTCGGGGCACGTCGCTTCGGGAGTGGCCAACGACTGAGCGCGGGCAGTGGATACGCCGCTTGCTCAGGCTCGTCACGACGCACCCGCTCGCGCACGCCCACCCGCCATGAGACGCATCGGAGGCCAGCTGGACGCATCCCGGCCTTGAGGGTATTCAGCCTGGGAACCGCAGTTCACCGCTCAGGCTCAGTTGCTCTGGCGCAGCCCCTCCAGATCCAGCACGCGCAGGCCGCCGTACTCGATGCGGATGCAGCCGCGTTCCTGTAGCGTGCGCAGCGACTCGTTGACGCGCTGGCGCGACAGGCCGACGAGGTAGCCGAGTTCCTGTTGCGTGATGCGCAGCAATTCGCCGACTCCCGGATAGAGCGTCGGATGAAAAAGCGCCGCCAGGCTGCGCGCGACGCGCACGTCGGGGTCACTCATGCGATCGATCTCGCGGGCGGCGATGAACTGCCCGAGACGCTCGTTGAGCTGGCGCATGACGAAGCCGTTGAAGGCGATGCTGCGCTCGAGCAGCCAGTGAAAAGTCTCGACCGAAATGCCTGCGACGACGCTCTTGCGCAGCGCCTGGATGTTGTAGCGATAGGGTTCGCGCTTGATCACGGTGCCCTCGCCGAACCAGCCGCCGCTGGGCACGCCGGTGAAGGTGATCGGCACACCGTGTGCCGTATCGCTGCTCATCTTGAGCAGGCCATCGACGACACCGAACCAGTACGTTGCCGGCCGGCCGACGCGGCACAGCAATTCGCCGGCTGCAACATCGACGACGAGGATGTCGGCCTCGGCGCGCGCTCTCTCGGCGCGGTCATCGAGCGCGGCCAGCCAGTGGATGCCCGCGAGTTCGTCGCGCGTCGCCGGACGCGCCCTGGCGTGTAGCGCCTGGGCGGCGGTGCTCATCGGAACGGTCTCCGGCCTGACGGTAGTGCCAGAAAAGTGCGGTATGTAGACACGAAACCTCGGGGAAACACTGAGGGAGAGAACCCGATGAATGTCGTCGCAACGACAACACGGCGTCAAACTCAAGCCTAGC
>JBDTSN010000417.1:0-3275 GCA_039931145.1 Burkholderiales bacterium
GATGCAGGTGCAGATTGGCCAGCGTCTGACGAAGCGCTACACCGAAAGTCCCCTCTCGCTGTACCGTGCGCTGCGCTCGCTGAACCCCTCGCCCTACATGTTCTTCTACGACATGGGCGACTTTCAGATCGTCAGCGCGAGCCCCGAGATCCTGGTGCGCCACGAGCACGTGCCCGAAGGCGAGAAGGTGACGATCCGCCCGCTTGCCGGCACCCGCCCGCGCGGCGCGACGCCCGAGCAGGACAAGGCGCTCGAAGCCGAACTGCTCGCCGACCCGAAGGAGCGCGCCGAGCACGTGATGCTGATCGACCTCGCGAGGAACGACATCGGCCGCATCGCGAAGACCGGCACAGTGAAGGTGACCGAAGCCTTCACCGTCGAGCGCTACTCGCACGTCATGCACATCGTCAGCAACGTCGAGGGGCTGCTGAAGGACGGCATGACGAACCTCGACGTGCTGCGCGCCACCTTCCCCGCCGGCACGCTGACGGGTGCGCCCAAGGTGCGCGCGATGGAGATCATCGATGAGTTGGAGCCTGTCAAGCGCGGCATCTACGGCGGCGCCTGCGGCTACTTGAGCTTCGCCGGCGACATGGACGTCGCGATCGCGATCCGCACCGGCATTGTCAAGGACGGCATGCTCTACGTGCAGGCGGCGGCCGGCGTCGTCGCCGATTCGGTGCCCGAGATGGAGTGGAAAGAGACCGAGGCCAAGGCGCGCGCGCTGATCCGCGCGGCAGAACTGGTCGAGGAGGGATTTTGAGAGTGCGGGGGAGCACATGAAGATCAGCCGCAACGAGCCCTGCCCCTGCGGCAGCGGCAAGAAGTACAAACACTGCTGTGGCAGCCCGGCCGCACAGACGCTCGCCGCCGTCGATGACGGTCCTGATACGGCTGTCCCGCGCGCGCTGGACTGGTTGGCGCAGCACCATCGCAAGGCTCTCGCCAGCGCAATGCAGGAGATGATCGACGAAACCCTGTACGAGATACTGGACGACGACGAGGAAGTGCGCATTGCCGCCGAGCGTCTCGATGGAGAGCTGTGGGAACAAATTCAGATCAACCTCACCGAGTGGCTGCTCGCCGAAGGCGACATTTGGGTGAAGGGAGGCCGCGAGCGCGTCTCCGAGCTGCTGTTGGGCTCGCGTGGGCCGCGGCTCTCGGTCGCCCAGCGCGCCTGGCTCGAGCAGCTTGCCCAACAGCCGCTGCGCCTCTACGACGTGACTGGGGTCGTTCCCGATGTGAGCATCACGCTGTGCGACGCGCTCGATACCGGGCGCGCGCCGCAGGTGGTGCGCGAGCGCGCCGGCAGCCGCGCGCTGCGGCCGGGCATGCAGATCGCCGCGCGCGTCATGGCGCTCGACGACGGGCACGTGCTTTCGGGCGCGATGTATGGGTTCTCGATCTGGGGTGGGCGGGCGGTGCTCGAGTCCTTGCGCGAACTTGATTGCGCGCCCGATTCAACCGATGAAGACGACATCCTCACGGTGGGATTGAGGATCATCGAAGGTTGGCTCGCGCAGCACCTGATCGACCCGCCACTGCCCGAACTCGTGCACGCCCCGACGGGCGAGCCTTTGCTGTTGACGACCGATCACTATGACGTGTGCGATTGGCAGGCGCTGGCCGACGCCTTGGCAGCGCAGCCCGATGTGCGTGGCGATAGCGAAGCCGGCTGGGATCGCGAGTATCTCGGCGACGACGGCCTGACGCGCTCGCAAGCGACGATCGCCGCCGCGCCGGGCGGCACACGCGTTGCCGTCCTCTACAAAACAGCGAACGAGGCCGAACGCGGCCGGGCCTGGTTCGATGCGCTCGCGGGCGAGTCGGTGACGCATCGGCTGCGCGAGGTGTCCGACCCCAGGGGCGTCGTGTCGCGCGCCCGCAGCGCCGTCGGTGGGCCGACGCAGCACGAGCCCGCGCCGCTGCCACCGGGTATGGATGCCGCGGATCTGGCCGACGTGATGGCTGACTTCATCCGGCGCCACTACGCGAACTGGCCCGATGAGCCAATCCCCGTCCTCGGCAACCAGACACCGCGTCAGGCAATCGCGACCCCGGCCGGGCTCGAGCGCGTGAAAGGCCTGCTGCGCAGCTACGAAGACGGCGAGGCCGGGATGGCGGCAACGCAGGGGCGCCGCGCGATCTCGTACCAGTTTCTGTGGGACGCGCTGGGCCTGCAACGATAGGCCGTTTGGGTAGTTCGTTCGCAGCTACCTCAGCCACGGCGCAAGCGCCTTCGCGAGCTTTTGCAAGACCGCCGGCTCGGGCAAGGGCAGCCGAACGCTCGCCCGCCCGGTGACGGAATCGCACTCTATCGCAAAGGGCGGTGCGGCCGGTTCGCCGGCCGCGCGCGCTTGCGCCAGCCCCTGCAACATTGCCGCACCGGCTTCGAGGATCGCCGCCCACGGGTCGGCAGGCTCGGTGCCCGGACCTGCTGAATCCGTGGCCGGCGCGGGCACGGCGTCGACGGCTGTGGACATGGGCTCGCCGAGCCCGGACGGCGCCGGTTCGAGCGCGTCGTCGGCCGCTGGCGGAGCCGGCTCAGCGGGGCCGGCTGTCGCGGGTTCGAGCGCATCGTCAATCGCTGATCTGAAGTCTGCAACGCCCGCGCCGCTTGCCTGCGTTTCCACCTCTTCATCCGCCTCGCCCATCGCCCCCGCCACCTGCTCGACGCTTTCCATGAACTTCGACAGCTTCGTGCCTTGCAGGAAGACCTCGCTCGCGCCGCCGTCGAGAACACCGGCGAACAGCGATGTCTTGAACGCGAGCACCGACAGCATGCCTTCTTCGATGCTGCCCTGGCCGACAAAGTTGACGACCTGCACGCCGCGCTCCTGCCCCATGCGGTGCACGCGGCCGATGCGCTGCTCGAGCACCGCCGGGTTCCAAGGCATGTCCATGTTGATCACAACTGCTGCCGCGTGCTGCAGGTTCAGGCCGACGCCGCCCGCGTCGGTGGACAGGAACAGGCGGCAGTCGGGGTCGTCGTGAAACTGCTCGACCAGCGCGCCGCGCTTGTCGCCCGGCACGCTGCCGTTGAACTGCACATGGCCCCAGTCGCGCTGGCCCGCTCCGCGCCCGAGCCGGCGCACGATCAACTCATGCGTGGCGAGCCACTGGCTGAAGACGACGACTTTCGCAGACGGATCTTCGAGCAGCTCGTCGAGCACCGCCATCAACTCGTCGACCTTGTTGCCGTGGTCGGTCTCGTGGTCGACCAGATAGGTGCTGTTGCACGCCATGCGCATGATCTGCAGCGCGCATTGCAGGCG
>JBDTSN010000418.1:0-3229 GCA_039931145.1 Burkholderiales bacterium
GGTCTTCGCGCTCGCGGTCGGCGAGGCGGGCGACGCGATCCTCGACGCCGCGCGCAAGCGCGCCGGCAACGCGGCCGAGGTCGGCGTCAGTTGGGCCGGCACGAAGGCGCTGATGTGGGCGATCGAATCGCGCCTCGACCGCGCGCCCGGTCTGTACCACTGGGCCGGCGCCGGCGGCGCGGCGGGCGACCTCGTTGCCGCCGACGCTGCCGCGCTCGCCAGCGCAGCAACGAAAGGCCAGCCGCTGCTCGTCTTCGTCCACGGCACCGGGTCGAGCACGCTCGGCAGCTTCGGCGACCTGCAAGCCGGCGAGCGCGACATCTGGGCCGCGATCGAACGCCAGTTCCCGGACCGGGTGTTTGCGCTCGAGCACCGGACACTGAGCGAAAGCCCGATCGAAAACGCGTTGCAGCTCGCGCGCGCGCTGCCTGCCGGCACGCGGCTCAATCTCGTCTCGCATTCGCGCGGCGGCCTGGTTGCCGACCTGATGTGCCTCGCGAACTTCGAGCCGCTGATCGACGCCTACGAATCCGAATTGCCCGGCACCGGCGACGCCGACAAGGCCGAGGCGGCGCGCGTGCAACGCGAACTCGGCACCGCGCATGCCGAACAGCGCGTGCAGTTGCGCGAACTCGCCGCCGAACTGCGCGCCAAGCAGTTCGTCATCCAGCGCTATGTGCGGGTCGCGAGCCCGGCGCAGGGCACGAAGCTCGCGAGCGCGAATTTCGATCTGTTCCTTTCCGGCCTGCTGACGTTGATCGGCCAGGTGCCGTACTTCTTCGGCAACCCACTGTATTCGGCGTTCAAGCGCGTCGTGCTCGAGATCGCAAAGAACCGCACCAATCCGCACCTCGTTCCCGGCATCGAGGCGATGCTTCCCGATTCGCCGATGGCGAGCCTGCTGCGCGCTGCATCGGCGACGCCTGGCGTACAGATGGCGGTGATCGCCGGCGACATCGAAGGCGGGAATCTGCTCAAGCGCCTGGGCGTGCTGCTGTCGGATTTCATCTTCTTCGACAATGTCGACAACGACCTCGTCGTCGATACCGCGTCGATGCTCAGCGGCATCGCACCGCAGGCCGGGTCGCGCGCGCTGTTCGAGCGCGGCGCCGAGGTCTCGCACTTCCGCTATTTCACGAACGCCGACACCCGCGGCGCGCTGCGCGACTGGCTCGTCGCGCCGGACCCGGCAACAGTTCCTGCATTTCGCGAACTGCCTGGCCGCTTCGAGGAGATCGACGCCCTTGTCGAGATGACGCTGCTGAAAAAGGTCGCAGCATCGCGCGGCACCGACAGCGCGGACCTGCCCGTCGTCGTCGTGCTGCCGGGCGTGATGGGCTCCCACCTCGACGTCGGCGCCACCGACCGCGTCTGGTTCGACCCGGCCGACATCGCCTTCGGCGCGTTGGACAAGATCGCCTGGGGCCGGCCCGACGTCGAAGCCGAAAAGCTCTTTGACATGTTCTACGGCAAGCTGTGCCTGCACCTCGCGCAAAGCCACCGCGTCGAGCCCTTCGCCTACGACTGGCGCCAACCGCTCGACGTGCTCGCCGAACGCTTCGGCGAGTTCCTCGACCGCTTGCTCAAGAGCACGACGCAGCCAGTACGCCTGCTCGCGCACAGCATGGGCGGGCTCGTCGTGCGCGCCTGCATCCACAAGCGCCGCGCGGTGATGGACGCGCTGATGGCGCGCGACGGCGCGCGCTTCGTGATGCTCGGCACTCCGCATCAGGGCGCGTATTCGATGGTCGAAAACCTGCTCGGCAAGGGCGACACGCTGCGCAGCCTGGTGCGCCTCGACGTGAAGCACGACATGCAGCAGGTGCTCGACCTCGTCGCCGGTTTTCGCGGGCCGCTCGCGCTGCTACCCAAGCCCGGCTTCGTCGATGACTTCCAGGGCGATCCGGAGGGTGGCGAGTTGCACGCGCTCGGCGAGGCCGCGACATGGGCGGAGTTCAAACCCATGGTGCACGACGTGTGGTTCGGTGACGGCCATAGCGCAACACCAGCGCAGGACGTACTCGACGCCGCCGGTTGGCTGTGGCAGCAGGACGGCCTCGCGCGCCCGGCGTTGCCGGCCGAGTACGAAGCGAAGAGTTCCTACGTGTTCGGCCTCGCGCCGAACACGCCGTGCGGCATCCGCGAACAGGGCGGGCGGCTGAAGATGGTCGGCACGCCGCGCGGAGACGGCACGGTGAGCTGGGAATCGGGCCGCATCGATCATGTCGGAAGCTCGTACTACATGCCGGCCGCGCATGGCGATCTGCCGTCGACCGCCGACTACTTCCCGGCGCTTGCAGAACTGCTTGCGACCGGCGCGACACGGGGCCTGCCGACAAGTCCGCCTGTTGCACGCGCGATCGAACACCCACAGCCGGTGACATACGACGCCGGCCCGCCAACCGCCGACAGCGCCGAGGCGATCGCGCGCGGCCTGTTGGGCGGGCGCCCGCGAAGTCAGCTCGCGCCGCGCCCGAAGCGGCGCCTCGAAGTGACTGTCAAGGCGATGGACCTGCGCTTCATCTCGAGCCCGATCCTCGTCGGCGCCTACGAGCAGGATCCGATCGCAGGCCCACAAAAGCTGATCGACCGCGAGCTCCTCGACGGCGACCTCACCCAGCGCCAGAGCCTCGGCCTTTACGCCGGGCCGCTCGGCAGCGCGAGCGTCGTGTTGCGCGTGCCCAATCAGCATGGCGGCCTGAACCGGGTCACATCATCCCGAGAAGGATCGCAGCAGGCTTCGGGCAGCGCAGTGCCGGTGCGCGGCGCGATCGTCGTCGGCCTCGGCACCTACGACGGCGCTTTGAGCGTCGGCGCTTTGACCGACGCGGTGCGCGCCGGCGTGCTGCGCTATCTGCTGCAGACGGTCGACGTGCTCGGCAAGGAAGAGCGCGAACTGACGCTTGCCGCGCTGCTGCTCGGCTACAACTCATCGGCCAACATGACGGTCGACGCTTCGGTCGAGGCACTGGTGCGCGGTGTGCTCGAAGCCAACACGCGCTTTTTCGAGACGACACGGCTCGCGATCCGCGTCGCACGCCTGGACGTCGTCGAGATCTACCAGGACACCGCAATCACAGCCGTCTATGCGCTGCGCCAGATGCCGGACAAGCTCGGCGACGTCGCGCGGCGCATGGGCACGCTGCTCGTCTGCAACGCCGAACTGCAGCAAGGCGAGGGCATGCGCCAACGCCTGTTCGATGCCGGCAGCCAGAGCTACTGGCCGCGC
>JBDTSN010000419.1:0-3216 GCA_039931145.1 Burkholderiales bacterium
TCTCGAGCTGACCCAGCACGTCGACCATGTAGTCCTTGTCCTGCGCCAGGCGCTTCAGGCCGGTGACGAAGCTCGGCCAGGGGCCGCCCTCGAGTTGGTCGAGCATCGGCGTGTCGTGCTGTTTCTTGGCCATATCTCGTGTCTCCTTCAAAGCGTCGCGAATGCGTGCATCATCAAACTGCGCGCGGATGGCGAACCGTCGCGGCGCACCCGGCATGCGTAGTTTCGCCGGCCAGCCGAAGATAGACCGTTGACGGGGCAGCGCCATCACCCGAATGGGCTATCCGGCGCTTACCCGTACCGGGTATGGACGCTACGCGCGGGCGACGGGCTCAATGCAAACTGTCCACTGAATCATTGAAATGCAACCCGAGGGACGCACGAGACGGGATGCGCTGCAAGGCGCAAAGCGCAGCAATAGCCGAAGCTATTGCGAGCATTTGCAACGCTGCAGCGCGCCCGAATCGGGTGGACAGCGGGGTGTGATTTCCGTGATCCAGTGGACAAAGGAAAGGACCCTATGACACGCCTTGTGCCACTTGCCCGACTGCACGCGCCGCTCGGCGGGCAGGAGATCGAATTGCAGCAGGTCGACTTCGACGGCGGCGGCATAAGTCTGCTGCGCACCCGCATCCGCGAGAAGAGCCGCTTCACGGTGTTCGACATCGACCCGGTCACCGCTCGCGAGTGGGGCGAGGCCTTGTTACGCTGGGCAAACGGCGCGTCGGCGCCGGAGTGAAAATTGTGGACGAAGAACTGTCAGCAACGATGATCGATGTCGCCTTTGCGCTAAACGGCGCGGCCCTGCCGCGCGAGCACCGCCGCGCGTTGACCGCGGCACTCGAGGCCGAGTTGCCCTGGCTGGCCAATCTGCGGCATGCGTGGCTGCATCGGATCAACGTTTCGGAGGGTGACGGGGAACTTGCGCTGCTGTCCGGCCGCTCGCGTCTCATGTTGCGTGTTCCACGCGCGCGGGCCGGCGACGTTGGCGCGATGGCCGGGGCCGAGCTGACGATCGGCGACCACGCGCTGCGCCTCGGCGCCCCCCGCGTGCGCGAATTGCTGCCGCACGGAACGCTGTACTCACATCTGGTCGCGGCGGGTGACGCGAGCGAAGTCGGCTTCCTGGACGCGATGGCCGGCGAGCTCGCTGCGCTGGCTGTCCCCTGTCGCTGCATCTGCGGGCGCCAGCAGGCGGCCGAAGCGGGCACGCTCAGGGGTTTCAGCCTGATGCTCGACGGCCTGTCGCGCAACGCATCGCTGCGTGTGCTCGAGTCCGGGCTTGGCGCCGAGCGGCGATTCGGCTGCGGGATTTTCGTGCCGCACAAATCCGCCGTCGCGGTCGGCGCTTGAGCCGAAAGCGCCGACGACGCAAGGCCCATCAATGAGCACGACCCCGCACACACCCGCGATGCGCGTCAAGAGCCACTGGTTCAAGCCGGGGGCCGAGAAGTCACCCGCCGACCAGGCGAGCGCAATGGCTTTCATCGTCTGGCGCGTTGCGCAGCAGATGCTCAAGCGCATGCGCGGCGCGGACTTCGACATCGACGCTGGCGTGCCCTACTTCGCCTTCATGCGCGAGTTGCTCGTGTTCCTGATCGCCCTCACCGACCGCATCGCCGCGGCGCGCCTCTCGGCGACCGACCGCACCGAGTTCACGATCGCTTTCGTCCACCATCTGGCGCGCACGCTGCAGGGCAATGCCGACGATCTGCTCGCCCCGCCGCCGCCTGGCGAGCCGCCGCAAGGCGACAACTTCATCGATCTCGTCAACGAAGTGACGCAACACTACGCCGAATTCGGCGCCGATCCGGATTCGACGGCCGATGAAGTCGGCTTCCAGCCCAACTTCGCGTTCGTGCGCTATCTCGGTCACCGGCTCGAGCCGACGCTGCCCGAGAAGGATCGGCGCTGGGTCATCGATCAGGTCATGGCTATCGAGGCGCCGGACGCAATCGGCGTCGTGCAGCGCGCGATGCGCGACCTCTACGACGCATCGCCGCGGCGCGCCCGGCGCGCTTCGACGACCGGAGATTGAGCCGATGGCTGCCGTGCTGCCCGACCCTGCTACCACCGCGCGCGGCAGCCCGTTTGATCTCGAAGACGACGCGACTCACCGGCGCTGGCGCGACTGGAAGCTCGCCCATCGAGCGCCGGATGCCGACGCACTGACGGTCGACGTCGCCGACCCGCGCTCTCTCAGCCGAGCCGAGCGCGACGCGCTGCACGCACGCATCGCGCACGCGAACATGGCACTCTACCGCTCGCCCCTGACGAGCGAAGACAAGACCCTGCCGCGCGCACTCGGCGCGCAACTCGGCCTGCATCGGCTCGACGCCAACTGGCTTGCCGACGAGGACGGCATCTCGAGCATCGCCGTCTCCGATCGCAGTGACGGGCACACCGCCGGCCGCGGCGGCTTCATTCCCTACACCGATCGCGCGATTCGCTGGCACACCGACGGCTACTACCACCCGCAGCAGCGCCGCATCCACGCGATGATCCTGCACTGCGTGCGAGCGGCGGCGCAGGGTGGGGCAAACGCGCTACTCGACCATGAGCTCGCCTACATCGCGTTGCGCGATGCGTCGCCCGATCACATCCACGCGCTGATGCAGCCCGACGCGATGACGATTCCAGCGCGCGAGGACTCAGACGGCGTCGCCCGCCCAGCGCAGACCGGGCCGGTGTTCTCGGTCGATGCGCAGGGCCGGCTGCACATGCGCTACACGGCGCGCACCCGAAGCATCGAATGGAAGGCGGATAGCGCGACGCGCGCCGCGGTGGCCTGTCTCGAAGCGCTGCTTGCAAGCGACTCACCATGGATCATCCGCACGCGACTGCACGCAGGCATGGGCTTCGTCGGCCACAACGTGCTGCACGAACGCAGCGCGTTCGCAGACGACCCGGCGCGTCCGCGCCTGCTCTACCGCGCGAGATTCCTGGATCGTGTCGCTCTGGCGGCGATGGGCAATGACGACACACCGGCGCCAAGCGCCGAAGCCCCATGGCGCAATGGGTGACGGTCTGGCGCGCGGCGCAGCTCGTCGGCGTGCCGCGCGGCGTGCTGCAGCGGCGCGTGCAAACCGGCGAGATCGTGGTCGCCGACGGCCTCGTGTCGACCGAGCAGTTGCTCAATCTCTATCCGCAGACCGAAATCGAAGCGTCGGGCATGTTCGAACGCGTGACGAAGATCCGCGAAGAGGCGTTCGGCCG
>JBDTSN010000420.1:0-3215 GCA_039931145.1 Burkholderiales bacterium
GCGACATTGCAAGGTGCAGCGCGAATCGGACTGCTCGGCGGCAGCTTTGATCCGGTGCACGACGCGCATCTCGCGCTCGCGCGCAGTGCGATCGCTGCATTGGCGCTCGATGAACTGCTCTGGATTCCAATCGGTGTCGCGTGGCAGAAGACGCGTACGCTGTCGCCGGCAGCGGATCGCGTCGCGATGCTCCGGCTTGCGATTGCCGACGAGCCGCGCCAGCGTATCGAGCTTTGCGAGGTCGAGCGCAGCGGGCCGAGCTACATGATCGACACCGTCTTCGAACTTCAGGCGCGCCGGCCGAATGCGCAGTGGTGGCTGCTGCTGGGGCAGGATCAGCTTGCGAACCTGCCGACCTGGCATCGCTGGCGCGAGCTGGTGTCGCGCGTTCAACTCGCGGTTGCGAACCGCACCGGTGTTGCACCGCGTGCGCCAGAGGAACTGGCAGCGGCCGGTGTCACGGCAGCCGTTGTGCCGCTCGCGCGGATGGCCGTCTCGTCGACCGAGGTCCGCGCGCACATCGCGGCAGGGCAGGGCGTTGCCTCACTGGTGCCTGCTCCGGTGGCGCGTTATATTGAACGCCACGGTCTGTACCGTGACCCCCTCAGGAGCTGAATGGACATTCGAAAACTGCAACGCGCCATCGTCGATGGCCTGGAAGAAGTGAAGGGCCAGAACATCGTCGTCTTCAACACCGAGCATCTGTCGCCGCTCTTCGAGCGCGTGATCATCGCGTCCGGTACGAGCAACCGGCAGACGAGGGCCCTCGCGGCCAGCGTGCGCGACGCTGTGAAGTCCAAGGGGTTCGGTCTGTCGCGTACCGAAGGCGCAGAAAACGGCGAGTGGATCATCGTCGATTGCGGCGCCGCCGTCGTGCACCTGATGCAGCCGACGATCCGCGACTATTACCATCTCGAGGAAATCTGGGGCGACAAACCGGTGCGGCTCAAGCTCGACAGCTCGCCCAAGCGCCTCGTGAAGGCTGCCGAGCCTGACGCGCGGCCCGCAGTCGCGGCAAAGAAATCGAGTCGGCGAATCTCTGCCGTGGCAAAGCCCAGCGCGCCGTCGGCGGTGCGAGCGAAAACGCCGGTGCCGACGAGTGCTCAATCTGCCACGCCAGCCGTGGCCCGAAAGCGCGCGACGTCTGCGGGAACGCGAGCCGAGGCGAGCGCCGTGACACCTGCCAAGCGCACCGCACCGCGCAAGGCGGTGACGCGTGTCGTCGGCGTCAAACGCAGCGTGGCTGGAAGTGTCGCGGCGAAAGCTCCTGCGCAGCGCAAGTCGCCCGCAGTGAAGTCGGCTACGAAGCGGGCTGCGAAAGCATCCACAAGCTCTGCTGGCAAGACGGTCCGCCGCAAGACATGAAGCTCTGGCTGGTGGCGGTCGGCCAGCGCCAGCCGGCCTGGGCCGATGCCGCCTACCAGGAATTCGCGAAGCGCTTTCCGCCCGAGCTCAAGCTCGAACTCAAGGCCTGCAAGGCGGAGCCGCGCAACGGGCGCAGCGCCGAACAACTGATGGCGGCCGAAGCCGAGCGTATCGAGGCAGCGCTTCCCAAGGGCGTGCGCCGTGTCGTGCTCGATGAACGAGGCCGGGGCATGAGTACGCAGCAGCTTGCGGAGCGGCTGCGAGCGTGGATGGCCGACGGGCGCGACGCTGCGCTCATCATCGGTGGGCCCGACGGCCTCGCGCCCACCATCAAGTCGAGTGCGGATGAGACGCTGCGCCTGTCGGAATTGACCTTGCCGCATGCCTTCGCGCGCGTGCTGCTCGCCGAGGCGCTGTATCGCGCCTGGTCGGTGACGGCAAACCATCCCTACCACCGCGAATGATCGCCATGCCCGTCGGTGGTCGATGTGGCTGGGGAGGGCGCGCGGCGCCGCTGCCCACGCCCAGAGAAGGTCGGCAATGACCACGCGCGGCGCCCGGCACGCCTACATTTACCTCGCGTCACAGAGCCCGCGCCGACGCGAACTGCTTGACCAGCTCGGCGTGCGCTGCGAGCCACTGCTGCCGTCGTCGGACGAGGATGCCGAAGCGCTCGAAGCGACACGACCGGGCGAACTGCCGGCCGCGTACGTCGAGCGTGTGACGCGCGCAAAGCTGGAAGCTGCGCGCGAGCGCCTTGCGCGTCGTGGTCTGCCCGCCGCGCCGATCCTGTGCGCCGACACGACGGTGGCGCTCGGTCGACGCATCCTCGGCAAACCGGTTGACGCCGCCGACGCGCTCGCGACACTGCGGCTTCTTAGCGGGCGCAGCCATCGCGTGCTGACCGCGGTGGCGCTTGCGGACGGGCGCCGGACGCGGTTCGCGCTCAACGTGTCGAGCGTCCATTTCGCTGACGTGCCACTGCCCGAACTGCGGCGCTACGTCGCGGGCGGCGAGCCTTTCGGCAAGGCCGGCGCCTATGCGGTCCAGGGTGGCGCGGCGCGCTGGATCGACCGCATCGCGGGGAGCCACTCCGGTATCATGGGTTTGCCCCTTTTCGAGACAGCAAAGCTTTTGCAGCAGGCGGGTGTGAAGCTCCGCTAGTGTCGCGATCAAGGCCACGGGACGACGACGAACGAGACGATCGCCAGGCTCCCCATGCAAGACATCCTCATCAACTGGACACCCCAGGAGACGCGCGTCGCCGTCGTCGAGAACGGCGCGGTGCAGGAACTGCACATCGAGCGCACAGCCGCGCGCGGCCGCGTCAGCAACATCTACACCGGCCGCATCGCGCGCGTACTGCCGGGGATGCAGTCGGCGTTCATCGACGTCGGCCTCGAACGCGCGGCCTTCCTGCATGTCGCCGATCTGCAGATCAGCGGCGCGGCTCGCGGGCAGGGCGCGGCACTCGCGCGTAGCGAGAATGGCGCGTCCAATGGCGCGCCGCCGCTGCCGATAGAAAGGCTCGTCTTCGAGGGCCAGACGCTGATGGTGCAGATCCTGAAGGACCCGATCGGCAGCAAGGGCGCGCGCCTGTCGACCCAGATCAGCATCGCGGGGCGGTTGCTTGTCTTCCTGCCTCAGGACGACCACATCGGTATCAGTCAGAAGATCGGTTCGTACGAATTGCGCGAGGAACTGCGTGCGCGCGTGCAGGCGCTGGCCGGCGACGCCGGCGGTGGCTTCATCCTGCGCACGAACGCCGAAGAAGCGTCGGACGCGGAAATGGCCGAAGACATCCGCTACCTGCGCAAGACCTGGGCCGCGGTGCGCGAGCGCAGCTTCAA
>JBDTSN010000421.1:0-3198 GCA_039931145.1 Burkholderiales bacterium
GCTTCGCGCCCGACGCCATCGCCGAGGCCTGGTCCTTCAGCTCGGCAGCGCCTTGCTTGACGTCAGACTTAATCTCTTCGCCCTTTTGCTGCGCTGTCGCAACGCTCTGGTCGAGCTTTTGCCCGGCCGTCTGTTGCGAAGAGTCGCTGCAGCCGATGAGAAAGCCAGTCGATAGCAGAGCGGCGAGCGTCGTGATCTTGAGAGACGGATGCAATTTCATGTGGTGTCCTTCCATGCGATTTTGGTTCGTTAGCGCTTGTGCCGAGCCCGCAGGCGCGGGCCCGGCAGCGCAATCAAACGCGATCGCGTTTGTCGTCGGGCGCGAACCAGGCGTCCGTCGCGCTGCGTTCCCAAGCCGCGACCTGCTTCTCGGCCTCGTCCTTCGCAATGCCGTAGCGTTCCTGTACCTTGCCGGCGAGTTGTTCACGGCGGCCGGCGATGACGTCAATGTCGTCATCGGTGAGCTTGCCCCACTGCTCCTGCGTCTTGCCCTTGAGCTGCTTCCAATTGCCTTTGATGCGATCCCAGTTCATGTCTAACTCCTTTGTGGTTGAGAGAAAATGTGCGTCGTCGATTAACTGCGAACGACGAGCGCGTTGTGCACCGACTTCACGCCCTTGACTTGCCAGGCGAGCTTTTCAGCCGTCGTCTTCTCGGCGCTGTTCTTGGCGAAGCCCGAGAGCATCACAGTGCCCTTGAGCGTCTCGACGCTGATCGCGGCGGCATCCACAGTCGTGTCGTCGACGAGTTTGGCCTTGACATTGGCGGTGATCGCGCTGTCATCGACGTAGGCGCCGACGGTCTCCTGGCCGCGCGTCACAGCGCATCCCGGCAGGGCGATCAGAAAGGCCGAAGCGATGACGGCCGACAACGTGAGTTTCGAATTCATTTGGTTCTCCTAGGTGGTTTGCGCCTGCGCCAATGTTCCTGCACGCGCTTGGGCGCGATCAGCGTGGGCTGAGTCGCGCGTTCATCAAGAGCGACGCATGAAGAGCGTTGCGATCGCCATCAGACCTGCGCCGACAGCGGCTGCCATCAACACCGACTTGAGAGGCTCCTGTCGGACATAGACGACCGACGCGTCCTTCGCGTGCTGTGCTTGGTCGCGCAACTGCTGAGCGCCATTGCGCACCAAGTCCATCGTCTGGTGGCCGAGCTGCTGCGTGCGTTCGACCGCGTGCTGCACGGCTGGCGCAGCAACGTCGTGCGCGATGTCGACGCGGCTTGAAAGTCCGTCGAGCGTGCGATTGGCCACCCCTCGGCTGCTGCTGAGCGCTTGCTGCGCGGCCTCGGCGCTCTTGTCGACGACACGCTTCGCAGCGTCGGCGGCAGTCGGGGAAGTAGGTGTGTAAGTCGGGGAATTCATTTGGCTGATCCTTTCAATGGCATTGAGTGTGAGAGGCTGTTCGTCGGCGACCCTCGTGTCAGCCGTCAACCTCGCTTGACCAGGCCGAACAAGAAGGTGGCGACGGCGAGCACGATGAAGACGATGAACAGAATCTTCGCGATACCCGCGGCGCCCGCAGCAATACCGCCGAAGCCGAACAAGGCGGCGATGAGTGCGATGACCAGAAAGACGACTGCGTAGTGCAACATTTGGGTTCTCCTGAAGAGTGGTTGGATCGAAGCGCCGATGGGTGCCGGTGCTGCGATGTGTTCACTTTAGGAAAGCCTTCGCCCCGCGTGGAGCAGCGAACTGCGCAAAGCGCTGTCGGTCGATGGGGACTGCGGCTGTAGGACGAAACCGACAGCCTCGGCGCCGAAAGCTATGCCGCTGCGTGCCGCAGCAGCGGCAGCGTCGCTCGCAGGTTCGTGCCGTCACCCGGTGCACTGCGCACGCGCAACGCGCCGCCTTCGGCTTCGACCCGATAGCGCATCCCGAGCAGTCCGTTGCCGGCCGACTTCGTATGCAGCGGGTCGAACCCCACACCGTCGTCGCTCACCTCGATCGACGCCAAGCCGTCGCGTACACCGAGCACGATGTAGATGTTGTGCGCCTTGGCGTACTTGGCGATGTTGGTCAGCGCCTCCTGCACCAGGCGATAGACGGTCAGCTCGCATTCGGGAAGCAGCGACACCGGCTGCAGATCAGCCTGAACGCGAAGCTCGGAGCGTTTCTCGAAATCCTCGATCAGAATGCGCAGCGCCGCGATGAGGCCAAGGTTGGAGAGCGACGACGGCCGCAAGTCCTCGATGATGCGGCGCTTGAGCGAGATGCCGTTGTTGAGCATCTCTGCCAGATGCGCGAGCCGCTCGCCGGCCTCTGGCGAAAGCGCGGTGATGCGTGTCTTGATGCGCGCGACGTCGAGCTTGGCTGCGGTGAGCAGCGCGCCGAGTTCGTCGTGCAACTCACGTGCCAGTCGGGCGCGCTCGTCCTCGCGCGCCGTCAGCAGGTGGCGCGACAGCACGGTGAGCTCGGTCGTGCGGCGCGTGACTTCGGCCTCCAGATGATCGCGTTCGGCCTGGATTGCCGCCTGCTGGCGCTCACGCTGCACTTGGAGCGCGCGCGTCGAGCGCAGGTACATCAGGAGCGCGAGGAGGCTGAGCGCGGTCATCACGGCGACGCCAATCCGGTTCAGCATCAATGCGTCGTCGATGCGCTTGCGCGTCATCTCGCCGCCCCGGCCCTCATCATCGAGCAAGGCCTCGGCGGTCGATCTCACTGCGTCCATGCGTTCCTTGCCGATGTTGGACAGCAGCATGTCGCGCGCGTCATCGGCGCGGCCGGAGTCATGCAGTTTCATCACGAGCTCGAGCTCGGAGAGCTTCTCGGCGACCAGTTCATCGAGCTCGGTCATCGACTGCGTGAGCTCGGCACGCCCGGCGTAGTGGCGACGCAACCAGGCGCGCGTTTCGGGCAGCGACCCGACTGCCGCGCTGAAGGGCTGGATGTACTCCTTCCGGCCAGTGAGCAAATAGCCGCGCTGCGCGGTTTCAGCGTCGGTCACGCTCAGCAGCAGCCGCTGCACGTGGATGCGGGCATCGCTGATCGCAGCAAGCTCGGCGCGCGCCGTGCGTGAGCGCCAGTGCGAGGCCTCGCTAATGACGAGCACCAGCACCGCCGCGAGCCCGGCGGCGATGACGGCGACCAGGTCGCCGCGCAGCTTGCTCGGCGATTTCATGACATGGCACCAAGCCGGGCACTAAACTTGCGTCGCCGAACGACTCTGCGGGGCTGCGCAAGATGATCCGAATCGT
>JBDTSN010000422.1:0-3189 GCA_039931145.1 Burkholderiales bacterium
TGCCGCGCGCCACGCCGGTGAGGTCGGGCACGAGGCACTCGATCTCGGTCACGCGTCTTTCGTTGAACCACTGTTCGAGATCGGCGAAAGTGAATTTGCTCTTGTCCACGATGGTCTACCTGTAGATTGAATTGCTTGCCGCCGTCTTGCGAGACGGCGCCGGAACCGCGCTGGTGTGCGGTCGTGCGCGGCGGTACGCAACCCTAGCGGTCCGGGTCGCGCTCGGGCACCCGGCGCTGATCCCGAAAGCGTCTGCAGGCGTCGCCAAAAGCGCGCAGCAATTTCATCGAAACCGGGTTGTCGGCCGCCTGCCATTCGGGATGCCATTGCAGACACAGGTTGAAGCCGCTTGCCGCGGGGATCGAGAACGCTTCGACCAGACCGTCCGGCGCCAGGGCCTCGGCGCGGGCGCCGGGGGCGAGACGGTCAGCGCCCTGGTCGTGCACCGAATTCACACGCACCGAACCAGCGCCGACGATGCCTTCGAGCAAGCCGCCGGGAACGATTCGTACCTCATGCGCCAGCGCGTATTGCGCCTCGGCCGAGGCACCGGTCGGCGCGGCGCGATGGCTGTCCTTGTCGGGCAGCTCGTGGATCGCCTGGAACAAGGTGCCGCCGAGCGCCACGTTGGTCTCCTGAAAGCCGCGGCAGATTGCGAACAGCGGGACACCGAGTTCGAGCGCGCGGCGCGTCAGCGGCAGCGTCCATTCGTCGCGCACAGGGTCGAGCGGCAGCGAAGGATCGTGCACCTCCTGACCGAAGAGGCGCGGGTTCACGTTGGATGGCGAGCCGGTGAGCAGCACGCCGTCGGCGAGCGGCAGCAACTCGTCCACCTCGTCGGCTCTCGCACAGGGGACGACGAGCGGCAGGCAACCGGCGAGCCGCACCGCATCGACATACTTCTTGCCGGCGACGTGGAACGGATGCTCGCCCAGCATGCGGTTGTCGGCCGGCACGAGGACGACCGGCCGGCCAGGCTTTGCATTGATCGGCTCGGGCGAAGCAGGGTTCGTGGCGCGGTTCACAGCATGTCTCTCAGGCGGTAGTAGGCCATGCCGAGCACGAGCGCGGGGGTGCGCAGCAGGCGCCCGCCGGGGAAGGGGCGATGGCGAATGCGAGCGAAGGTGTCGAACCGCTTCGCGTCGCCGCCGATGGCCTCGGCGACAAGCTTGCCGGCGAGACCGGTGAGCGCGAGGCCGTGGCCCGAGAAGCCTTGCAGGTAATAGACGTTAGCCGCCTCGCGCCTGCCGCCAATGTCCGAGAGGCGGCCGAAATCGGGCGCCCGGTTCATCGAGATGTCGACAAAGCCGCCCCAGGCATATTCGATCGTCGTGCCCTTGAGTTGCGGGAAAGTTCGCGCCATGCGGGCGCCCATGCTCGCTTCCAGGTTCGGCGGCGTGACGGTGCTGTAGCTCACCCGGCCGCCGTAGAGCAGCCGGTCGTCGGGCGTGGCGCGGAAGTAGTCGAGCACGAAGTTGGTGTCGCACACCGCTGAACGCGACGGGATCAGCGAGTGCGCGAGCGCCGGATCGAGCCGCTCCGAGGCGACGACGTAGGTGCCGACCGGCATGATGCGGCGCGCGAGCTGCGGCGCGACGCCATTCAGGTAGACGTTGCCGGCGAGCAGCACGTGCCTTGCGCGTAGCCGGCCGCTGGCGGTTTGCAGCGTCGGCATGGCGCCGTAGGTGAGCGACGTGACGGCCGAGTTCTCGAAGATCCGCACGCCGAGCTTGCTCGCAGCGCGCGCCAGACCGATGCAGTACTTGAGCGGATGAAGATGCCCCGACAGCGGATCGTGCAGGCCGCTGTGAAAGCGTGGGCTTGCGATCCAGTCGCCGACTTCGCCCGGAGCGATAGCCGTTGCCTGATAGCCATACTGGCGCTGCATGTGCGCGTGCCATTGCGCGAGCTCGCGTCCCTTGCGCTCGCTGACCGCGAGCGACAGATAGCCGCCTTGCCAATCGCAGTCGATGCCGAAGCGTTCGCAACGCGCATGGATCAGCGCGATCGCCTCAATTGTCATGTCCCACACTGCGCGGGCGTCGGTCGTGCCGAGCTGCGCCTCGATCACCGATTGTTCGCAGGCCAGACCGGCAAGCGCCTGGCCGCCGTTGCGTCCCGATGCGCCGGAGCCGACAGTGCGCGCATCGAGCAAGGTGACATCAAAGCCCAGATCCGCCAGTTCGATCGCCGCCGAAAGCCCGGCCAGTCCGCCGCCGACAACGGCGACATCGCATTCGAGTTCGCCTGCGAGGCTCGGAAAGCCCGGCCCCTGCGGCGCGGTGGCCGTGTAGTACGAGTGTGTGGCTAGCGATTGATCGGCTCGAAACAGGGACATGGGTGCGATGCGCCAGGCAAGCCCTCCGGTGAATATGTCAGCCCCTCGGCTGGCGGGTGCACCAGCCGAACCCCAAGGGCCACGCCGGGCCCTTTCGGGACCCAGGGGATGCGGGCCGGCTTGGGAGCGGCCCGGCGCTCGGCCCTTACGGCCATGCCCCCTGAATCATCTCAGTGGCGCCCGGCCGCCCGAAGCCACTGAGCGCCCCCTCGGGGGGCCGCGAGCGACAGCGAGCTTGGGAGGCGTTTCATCTCAGGCCTGCGTTCTGAGCACGTCGGCGATCGTGCCGACGATCTCGTCGATGTGCGACTTCTCGATGATCAGCGGCGGCGAGAGGGCAATCGTGTCGCCGGTGGTGCGAATCAGCACGCCACGCTCCCAGCACTTGAGGAAGGCGTCGAACGCGCGCTTGCCGGGTTGGCCGTCGATCGGCGCCAGTTCGATGCCGCCGACGAGGCCGATGTTGCGGATGTCGATCACGTGAGGCAGGCCCTTGAGCGCATGCAGCGCGTCCTCGAAGTAGGGCGCCATCTGTGCACCGCGCGTGAGCAGACCCGACTCGGCATAAGTGTCGAGCGTGCCGAGCGCCGCGGCGCACGCGAGCGGGTGCGCCGAATAGGTGTAACCGTGGAAGAACTCGATCAGATGGTCCGGGCCATTCATGAAGGTGTCGTAAATCTTCTGCTTCGCAAACACCGCGCCCATCGGCACCGAACCATTGCTGATGCCCTTGGCGACCGTCATCAGATCGGGCGTGACGCCGAAGTGCGTCGCCGCGAACGGCGAGCCGAGACGCCCGAAGCCGGTGATGACCTCGTCGAAGATGAGCAGGATGCCGTGCTTGTCGCAGA
>JBDTSN010000423.1:0-3180 GCA_039931145.1 Burkholderiales bacterium
ACGATCTGCCAGATCGCGATCAGGAGCGGCCAGTTCCACGGCGCGATGGCGGCGATCACGCCGAACGGCTTGCGGTGCATCTCGTCGCGCCGCGTCTCGTCCTCGAAGACCGTCTCGACCGCCAGTTCCAGGCTCGCCGGCACCTGGGTCCAGACCTCGCAACCCCAGATCTCGAAGCGCGCGCCCGGCACCTGATCGGGGCCGATGCCGCCGAGCGGCTTGCCCTGTTCGCGCGTGACCCAAGCTGCCAGATCGTCGGCGTTCGCCTTGATCGTTTCCGCGACCTTCATCAGTAGGGCCTTGCGTTCGGCGTCGGGACGGGCGGCCCAGGCCGGCTGTGCAGCCTTCGCAGCTGCGACTGCTTCGGCCACTTGCTCGGCGCTGGAGTGAGGAACGAGGCCGAGGACTTCGCCAGTTGCGGGATTCTTCGACTCGAATGTGCGCGCGCTACTGACTCCGCGGCCGTTGACGATGTTTTCGTAAGTCTTCATGCGATATCTCCAAGCAATGGGTGAAGGGGCGCCGACGATCGTGATGGACAGCGCCAATCAAGTGTGGGCGCAAGCGTGTGATCAAGCTATCGCGAACATTCGCGACGGGAAAACCCGCGCTTCGTGGCCTATTGCCATCCGAGGCCATGCGAGCAAACCGGCTTCGAGAACAGACAGCAGGTCGCACCACTCATAATCGTGACGCGACAGTGCCTCGCTCATCCATGCGATGCATTGCGCTAGAGCAAAGGTCATGGACGACGACGACTTCTTGCGGATCCAGCGTGAACTTCGCGCGCGGCTTTTCGAAGGCAGCGCTGCGATCAGGTGGCGTCCGGCGCGCGAACTGGCGGCGCAGCTGTTGCTCTATCTCGACGATGCGCAAGCCTGCTGGCGGCTGACGGCAGAGTGGTTGCGCGACACGCTCGACGCGGATCGCGTCGACGGTGGCTACGGCGGCTTTCTCGGCCGCAACGGCGAGGGCCGCAGTTATGTCGTGATGGCTGAGGCGCGGCGCAATTCAATGGCGCTGCCTTCCGTGCTCGGCATTCGGTTCGATGCTGCGGACGCGAGCATTCGAAACGTCTGGGGCGACCCGGGTGTGTCGGCGATTGCCGACATTTCGCAGGCACGAAGTTTCAGCGCAGACATGCGCGGCGCACTGCAGGCGCTCGGGACCTCGGCCAAGCTCGCCATGCCATTGCGCGACGGATCGCGGCCCGTCGGTCTGCTGTGCGCCGATTGGCATCGCCGCGCGCCGAGTTGGGACGCGCAGATGTGCGAGCAGATGTCGATCCTGGCGCGCCACGTGCTCGGGCCTTTGTTCGCCGCATCCGAGCGGATCATGCGCGAGCGCGCCGACGATGTGGACGACCGATCCAGCCGCGAGGCATGGGGTCTCGTGCTGCCGCAGGCGCCGCCTCAGGCGCTCGCATCACCGGTGGACGACTTGTCGCTCTTGACGCCTGCCGAACTGAAGGTGGCGCGCCTTGTGGCGCGCGGGCTGAGCTACAAGGAGGTCGCGCGCCAGCTCGATCGATCGCTCTCCACGGTCGATCATCAATTGCGCAGCATCCGCGAAAAGCTCGGCGCGCGCTCCACCGCGCGTCTGGTGCGCTTGCTTGCCGAACATGCGGAGGAGCTGCGCGGCGCGTAGCGCCGCATGCCGCAGCTACCCGTGCAAAGCGGGCCGAAGCGGGTGCAAGGGGAGCGGATCAGGCGGCACGTGCGCCCGCCGGCACCTGCCCCGCGGCAACCCAACGATCGAAGATCGAGAGCGCATGATCGACGAATGCATCGTCGTTGATGTGCACATCGAGGTCGTGCAGCTCGATCGGATCGCGCGCTGCGGCGCGGAACGCGTCGATGAAGGCGGCGTGTCCCGCGGGATCGTGCATCGGTTGGCCCGGCATGTCCCAGGCGTGGATGCCGCGTCGCGGCAGCAGCAGCGCAGTCGGCCCGCGCGCTTCGGCGAGGCGCTCGCAAACCTGCCTTGCCAGGGCGCGCTTCTCGTCCGTCGTTGCGCTCACCGAGGCAATCAATCGGTTGTGCGCGTGGTAGGCGCGGCCGGCGAACTTCTCGGGCAACCTGGCCCAGGTCTGTACATCGACCATGTCACTCGCGCCGGGAGCGACGAGTTGCGGCACGCCCGCGCGGCCGGCGGCGCGTAGCCGCTGCGGACCGGCGTTGACGACCGAGCCGTGCATCATGTTCGCGACCTCTGCCAGGCAGAAGTCGAACACGGCGACGAAGCGCCCCTGTGCAATCAGCGCTTCCATCGCGCGCCCGCCCATGCCGGTGCAGTGAAAGACGACCGGCTCGTAGCCACGCGCTTCAAGCGCTGGTGCGAGCCGAACCATGTACGACAGGCAGGACTTGCCGAGCGAACTGATCGCGACGCGAGGCCGCGCGTCGCGCGCAAGCTCGACGCTGCGGCATGCGCCGACGACCGCGCCGGCTGCCTGGCTGAGGATTGCGTTGCAGATCCCGTTCAGGCCGAACAGGCCGCCGGCCCACAGGATCATCATCAGGTCCGGCGCAAGCCGCTCGGGCGGAATCAGGTGCGAGTACGCCACCGTCGCAACGATGAACTTGGGCATCCCGAGCGGCAGCGCCGCCGCGACGTCGAGCGCGAGGTCGGTGCCCATCGTGCCGCCGATCGCGAGCAAGCCGTGCGCTTCGCCGCGCGCGTACAGATCGAGCGCGAGCGCGACCGCGCCCTCGGCCATCTTCGTCATCGCCGCGTTCTCGTCGCCGAGCGTGGCCAGCGCCTCTAGCGTCGTGTGGGCTGCAGCAGCGACCGCATGGTTTGCAATCGCCGGCGTAAAGCTCGGCGTGCCGAGCACACCGACGTCCATGATGCACGCCACGCCGCCTTGCGCCTCGATGCAGCGCTGCAGGTAGAGCAGTTCGTCGGCCTTCGTGTCGGCGGTGCCGACGAGAAGAATCTTCGGCGTGATCGTCATCGCGTGGCTGGTGAATTGCAGTGACTCAATCCGCGTGAATCGTGCCTGTGGTCGGCTCTGAACTGAGCCGCGTGAGACAGTCCGCCGGGGTTGAAAGCGGGTTCAACCCCGTGCAGACGCTGACCATCGACGCGCACGCAAGATCGCCGGCAACGCCATCGAGGGTCAATCATCGCGCGTTGGCCGCCAGGGCCTCGTTGAACTTCTCGAGATCGTTGCTGAGC
>JBDTSN010000424.1:0-3180 GCA_039931145.1 Burkholderiales bacterium
CTGTTGTCTGCGGCGATTCGCACACCTCGACGCACGGCGCGTTTGGCGCGCTCGCGCACGGCATTGGCACGAGTGAGGTCGAGCATGTGCTCGCGACGCAGACGCTGCTCGCGAAGAAGGCGAAAAACCTGCGCGTGCAAATCGACGGCGTGCTACCGCGCGGTTGCAGCGCGAAGGACATCGCGCTCGCCGTCATTGGCCGCATCGGCACCGCCGGCGGCACCGGCTACACGATCGAGTTTGCCGGCTCGGCGATTCGCGCCCTTGGCATGGAAGGGCGCATGACCTTGTGCAACATGGCGATCGAGGCCGGCGCGCGCGCCGGACTCATCGCGGTGGACGAGACGACGATTGCCTACGTCAAGGGCCGCCCGCTGGCGCCCAAAGGCGTCGAGTGGGATCAGGCCGTCGCCTACTGGCGCACGCTGCAATCGGATGCGGACGCGGTGTGGGACAAGGTCGTCACGATCGACGCCTCGCAGTTGCTTCCGCATGTCACCTGGGGCACGTCGCCGGAAATGGTGCTGTCGATCGAGGACCGCGTGCCCGACCCGGACAAGGAGAAGGATGCCGGCAAGCGCGGCGCGATCGAGCGCGCGCTGACCTACATGGGGCTCGAGCCGAACAAGCCGATCGCCGACATCAGCATCGACAAGGTCTTCATCGGCTCATGCACCAACAGCCGCATCGAGGATCTGCGCGACGCGGCCGCTGTCGTGCGCCGGATCGGCGGCAAGGTGGCGGCGAACGTGAAGCTGGCGATGGTCGTTCCCGGCTCCGGCCTCGTGAAGGCGCAGGCGGAGCGTGAAGGGCTGGATGCGATCTTCAAGGGTGCCGGCTTCGAGTGGCGCGAGCCGGGCTGCTCGATGTGCCTCGCGATGAACGCTGACCGGTTGGAGCCTGGCGAGCGTTGTGCCTCGACGAGCAATCGCAATTTCGAGGGCCGTCAGGGGGCAGGCGGCCGTACGCATCTGGTGAGTCCGGCAATGGCGGCAGCGGCGGCGATGCACGGCCACTTCGTCGATGTGCGCCGGCTGGCCTGAAGGAGGAACCGATGAAAAAGATATTTCCGTTGCTGACGCTTGCGATGGTCCTGTGGCTCACAGGGTGCAACACGATCAACGGCATGGGCAAGGACATCAAGGCGACCGGCCAGACGATCGAAGACGCGTCGAAGAAAAATTAGGGCGACGACATGCAAGTTTTCAGCATTCACAAGGGGCTCGTCGCGCCGATGGACCGCGACAACGTCGACACTGACGCGATCATCCCCAAGCAGTTCCTGAAGTCGATCCACCGCAGCGGCTTCGGGCCGAACCTGTTCGACGCGTGGCGCTACCTCGATCCAGGCGAGCCGGGGCAGGACCCGGCGTCGCGGCGGCCGAACCCGGACTTCGTGCTGAATCAGCCGCGCTACCAGGGCGCGTCGATCCTGCTTGCGCGCAGCAATTTCGGCTGCGGCTCGTCGCGCGAACACGCGCCTTGGGCGCTCGATCAGTACGGTTTTCGCACCATCATTGCGCCGAGCTATGCCGACATCTTCTACAACAACTGCTTCAAGAACGGCCTGCTGCCGATCGTCCTGCCCGAGCGTGAAGTGTCGCGTCTGTTCGATGAAGTGGTCGCCTTTGTCGGCTACACACTGACGATCGATCTCGAGCGCCAGGTCGTCGTCAAGGCCGACGGCAGCGAGGTCGGCTTCGAGATCGAGGCGTTTCGCAAGCACTGCCTGCTCGGCGGCCTGGACGATATCGGGCTCACGCTGAAACACGCCGACAAGATCCGCGCCTTCGAGGCTGAACGCTTGCTGCGCATGCCGTGGTTGGCGAAGACGCTCTAGGGGCAAGACGGGCAGGCGAAGAAACCCTGGCGGCCCAACCGGCCGCCGCCGCACATGGAAGATTGATCCGCGATGAAGATTGCAATCCTGCCGGGTGACGGCATCGGGCCCGAAATCATGGCCCAGGCGCAGAAGGTGCTTGCCGCGCTCGACCTGCGCTTCGAGACGGAGCAGGCGCCGGTTGGCGGCACGGCCTACGAGGCGAGCGGCCATCCGCTGCCGGAAGCGACGCTCGAGCTCGCGAAGGCGGCGGACGCGGTGCTCTTCGGCGCCGTCGGCGACTGGAAGTACGACAAGCTCGAGCGCGCGCTGCGGCCCGAGCAGGCAATCCTCGGCCTGCGCAAGCACCTGCAACTGTTCGCCAATTTGCGGCCGGCGATCTGCTACGAGCAGCTCACCGCGGCGTCTAGCCTGAAGCCCGAACTCGTCGCCGGGCTCGACATCCTGATCATTCGCGAGCTGACGGGCGACATCTACTTCGGCCAGCCGCGCGGCCGGCGTGTCGCAACCGATGGCGCCTTCGTCGGCGCCGACGAAGCCTTCGACACGATGCGCTATGCGCGCCCGGAGATCGAGCGCATCGCCCACGTCGCATTCAAGGCCGCGCGCAAGCGAAGCAAGCGCGTGACAAGCGTCGACAAGGCCAACGTGCTCGAGACCTTCCAGTTCTGGAAGGATGTGGTGACCGAAGTGCATGCGCAGTACCCGGATGTCGCACTCGACCACATGTACGTCGACAATGCGGCGATGCAGCTCGTGAAGGCGCCGAAGAGCTTCGACGTGATCGTCACCGGCAACATGTTCGGCGACATCCTTTCCGACGAGGCGGCGATGCTGACCGGATCGATCGGCATGCTGCCTTCGGCGTCGCTCGACGCGAACGGCAAGGGCCTGTACGAGCCGAGCCACGGCAGTGCGCCGGATATTGCGGGCAAAGACGTTGCCAATCCGCTCGCGACGATCCTCTCGGCGGCGATGATGCTGCGCTTCAGCCTGAATCAGGCGGCGGCTGCCGATCGCATCGAGGTGGCGGTGAAGGAAGTGCTCAGCCAGGGTTTGCGCACGGCCGACATTCATAGTGCGGGTGCGACGAGGGTCGGCACCGAGGCAATGGGCGACGCTGTGGTGGCGGCATTGAAACGACAGGGCTGAGCGGAAACTGACTGTGCTTTGCGCCGGAGCGTGAGGCGAATCAAGACTTGATCGAGAAGTGAGACGGGAAATGGCTTCGACTTTGGTAGGGCTGGTGGGCTGGCGCGGGATGGTCGGCTCGGTGTTGATGGACCGCATGCAGGCCGAGGGCGACTTCGCGCTCATCGAGCCGCTCTTCTTCAGCACCA
>JBDTSN010000425.1:0-3164 GCA_039931145.1 Burkholderiales bacterium
GATGTGCTACGCCGACACGGTTGGCCTATTCAACGTCGTGCAGGCGATGAAGCACTTCGCCCGCAATCCACTCGACGACCAGAAGTTCTGGGAGCCGGCGCCGCTGCTGGCGCGGTTGGCGGCGGAGGGGAAAAGTTTCAGCTGAGGCCGTTTCGGCCCGTTGATGCAGCTGGATAGGGCGGCACCAGGTTTGATTGCTCCAGCGCACTGCAAACCTCGCAGAGCAACGCCAGGTCGAGTTGCGAAGCATCTCGAGGAACAACATCGTAATGACACAAGGTTCCCAGGAACTCGCCTTCGGGCGTCAGGATCGGCACACCGCAATAGGCTTGAACCTGCTGGCGCGCCACGTGATCGACGAGTCGGTCGTCAAGAGGCGCGTTGTCGGTGATGTACGGAACCCGGGATTTGCGCGCGAAGTTGCAATAGGTGGCGCGTGCCGGCACGGCATCGAGGGTCCGAACGTCTGGATTGGCGCGGTCGTAGAAGACGGCGGCGTTTGCCCAGTCGCCGTCGAACCTGAAGATGGCAATGAAGCGATAGTCGGTCGGCCCAAGCAGATCTGCCAGCGCCTCCCGCAGCCCCGATGCACTCAGAATGGATGAGAACCGTTTGAATCGTTCCGCGGTTTGTCTTGCAGTGAATTCCATGTGCGCGCCTCCCTGGGCCCGCATTATGTGCATCTGCGTCGATGAATGTCGCCGAAGGAGGCAGGCGTGAAGTTGATCAGGAGGTTCCTGTTCGTGATTGGCGCCGGGCTGCTGGTGCTGATTGTGGTTATCGGCGCCAAGACCACTTTCACGCGCTCCAAGCAACTTTCCGTGGAGCCGGTGAAGCCTGTCGCCATCGACGGCCCGGCTGCTGCTGAGCGGCTCTCGGCCGCCGTGCGTTTCAGGACGATTTCGTCCCAATCCGATCCCGGCGCGAATGGTGATCAGTTCGACGCACTGCACGCGCACCTGCGCAAGAGCTTCCCGAAGCTGCACGAGGTGTTGAAGGTCGAGCCCGTCGGCAAGCATGCGCTGCTCTACACGTGGCATGGGAGCGACGCCAACGCGAAGCCGATCGCGCTGATGGCGCACCAGGACGTGGTGCCGATCGCACCGGGCACCGAGGGCGACTGGCAGCAGCCGCCGTTCTCGGGCGCGATCGCCGGCGGCTTCATCTGGGGCCGCGGTGCGTGGGACGACAAGGGCAATCTGATGTCGATCATGGAGGCGATCGAGATGCTCGTGTCGTCGGGCTTCCAGCCGCGCCAGACGATCTATCTCTCCTTCGGCGCTGACGAAGAGGTCGGCGGTGCGGATGGTGCGCAGCGGGTGGTCAAGCTCTTCAAGGAGCGTGGCGTCAAGCTCGATTTCGTGATCGACGAAGGGATGCTGATCGTCAAGGGTGTGCTGCCTGGCATCGAGGCGCCGATTGCGGTCGTCGGCGTCGCCGAGAAGGGCATTCTGACGGTCAAGCTCGACGCGAGCGCGACGCCGGGCCACTCGTCGATGCCGCCGCCCGAGCCGGGGAAATCGGCGATCGGCATGATGAGCCTGGCCCTGACGCGGCTCGAAGCGTCGCCGATGCCGGGCAGCATCAGCGGCGTGGCGCGCGACACGCTCGTGGCGGTGGCGCCTGAAATGAGCGTCCCGTACCGCGTCCTCATGACCAACCTCTGGCTGTTCAGCCCGGTTGTCGAACGCGAGTTCGCGAAGGTTGCGAGCACGAACGCGCTGATTCGCACGACGACGGCGCTCACGATCTTCAACGCCGGCAACAAGGAGAACGTGCTGCCCGGCCGAGCGAACGCGACGGTGAACTTTCGCTTGCTGCCGGGTGACAGCAGCGACGCCGTCGTGCAGCACTCGCAGCAGGTGATTGGCAACCCCGGCGTCAAGATCGAGAAGGAAGCAGGTTTCTCGGAGGCGTCCGCCGTGTCGAGCACCGATGCATCGGGTTACACGACGATCAACCGTACGCTGCGCCAATTGCATCCTGACGTCGTCGTCGCACCTGGCTTGATGCTCGGCGCGACCGACTCGCGCCATTTCGGCGAAGTCGCCGACAGCGTCTATCGCTTCTCGCCGGTGCGCGCCGGGCCCGAAGACCTGGCGCGTTTCCACGGTACCAACGAGCGTATCTCGGTCGCCAACTTCACCGAGCTGATTCAGTTCTACCATCAACTGATCCAGAACGCGTCGGCTTCATCAAAGCCGTGAACGAGGGAGCCCCCATGAATGCAGGTCACGAACGCGCCAGCTTTAAGCGCATGGAAGAAAGCACCGCCGAAGATTGGCAGAAGATCGGCGCCGAATTCATGCCGTTCGCGATGAAGCTTCCCGATCGTCTGATGGCACACCTGAAACTGCTCGACGGCGACTACGGCGGCTTCCCCATCGACCGTTACACGCACTCGCTGCAGACGGCGACGCGCGCGCTGCGCGACGGTCGCGACGAAGAGTACGTCGTCTGCGCGCTGCTGCACGATATCGGCGACACGCTTGGCACGCTGAATCACTTCGACATCGCTGCGGCGATCGTCAAGCCATTCGTCAGCGAAGCGAACCACTGGATGGTGCAGCACCACGGCATCTTCCAGGGCTACTACTTCTTCCACCACCTCGGGCTCGACCGCAACCTGCGCGAGCAGTTCCGTGGCCATGAACACTTTGCGCGCACCGAAGAGTTCTGCGCGCGCTACGACAACCCGGCCTTCGATCCGCAGGCTGAGGCGCTGCCGATCGGCGAATTCGAGCCGATGCTGCGCCGTGTCTTCGCGCAGCCGAAGCAAAGCATCTACAAGGCGGCCGTCTCCGCCTGACACGCCGACTTTTCTGCCACCTATCCCTCCAGGAGCACAGACATGACCTCAGCCGTGATCGTTTCCACCGCCCGCACGCCGCTTGCCAAGAGCTGGAAGGGCGCCTTCAACATGACGCATGGCGCGACGCTCGGCGGCGCGGCGGTGAAGGCCGCGGTCGAGCGCGCCGGCATCGAAGGCGTGCTCGTCGAGGACGTGCTGATGGGCTGCGCGACGCCCGAGGGCGCGACCGGCGGCAACATCGCGCGCCAGATCGCGCTGCGCGCCGGCCTGCCGGTGACGACGAGCGGCGTGACGATCAACCGCTTCTGCTCGAGCGGCCTGCAGACGATCGCGATGGCCGCGCAGCGCATCA
>JBDTSN010000426.1:0-3159 GCA_039931145.1 Burkholderiales bacterium
ACGCCAGCAAGGCCACCGACGCGAACACCGTCGACGTGGAAGCGAAGACCAAGTCGTGATCTGCCCGTGATCGATTTTGGTTTCGACAAGATCGCGCTGATCGGCGCGGTCGCGCTGATCGTGATCGGCCCGGAGAAGCTGCCGCGCGTGGCGCGCACGGTCGGCCACCTGGTCGGCAAGGCGCAGCGTTACGTGGCCGATGTGAAGGCCGAGGTCAACCGCTCGATCGAGCTCGAAGAGCTGAAGAAGATGAAGACCGAGTTCGAGGACGCGGCACGCAACGTGCACGATTCGGTCTCGAAGGAAGTGCATCAGACCAAGGCCGAACTCGAGAGCTCGTGGAGCGATGCCGACAACGGCATCCTGCCGCCGAACAGCGGCCAGCACGAAGGCTGGGTGCCGCCACCGCTCGAATACAAGCACCCGAAGAAGAACTGGCGCCTGAAGCGCGGCGCGATGCCGCAGTGGTACAAGCATCGCCACGGCGTGCGCGGCAAGGCGCAATCGGGCGCAGCGCGCGTCGCGCGCTTCCGGCCGCCACGGCCGAACGTCTGAGATGAAACGACCCCCAAGCTCGCTGTCGCCCGCGGCTCCCCGAGGGGGCGCTCAGTGGCTTCGGGCGGCCGTGCGCCACTGAGATGGCGGACAAGCCGAGCGGCCCCGACGAGCTCGAGGGCACCGAGCAGCCTTTCGTCGAACATCTGGTCGAGCTGCGCGACCGCCTGATCCGCGCCGCGATCGCGGTCGGCATCGCCTTTGCCGCGCTGTCGATCTACCCCGGGCCGAGCGGCCTTTACGACCTGCTCGCCGCGCCGCTCGTTGCGCACCTGCCGCCGGGCTCGACGATGATCGCGACGAACGTGATTTCGCCGTTCTTGGTGCCGATCAAGATCACGCTGCTCGCCGCCTTTCTGATTGCGCTGCCGGTCGTGCTCTACCAGGTCTGGGCGTTTGCCGCGCCGGGCCTGTATTCGCACGAGAAGCGCCTCGTGCTGCCGCTCGTGATCTCGAGCACGCTGCTGTTCTTCCTCGGCGTCGCGTTCTCGTACTTCTTCGTCTTCGGGCAGGTGTTTCGCTTCATTCAAAGCTTCGCCCCGAAGAGCATCACCGCAGCGCCGGATATCGAGGCCTACCTCGGGTTCGTGATGTCGATGTTCATCGCCTTCGGCGCCGCCTTCGAGGTGCCGATCGTCGTCGTCGTGCTTGCGCGCCTGGGGATCGTCAGCATCGAGAAGCTCAAGTCATTTCGCAGCTATTTCATCGTGCTCGCCTTCATCGTCGCCGCCGTCCTGACACCGCCCGACGTCGTCTCGCAACTTGCGCTCGCGATCCCGATGATCCTGCTCTATGAGACAGGCATCTGGGCTGCGCAACTCCTCAACAAGCACACCAAGGCGCCGCCGGAAGAAGAGCCGCCCGCGGCTTGATCGCGCCGCGCGGCTACCGCGGCTAACGTTCGCGCCGCGCCGGCTACCGCGGCTAACGTTCGCGCCGCGCCGGCGAAGCTGCTAACGATCGCGCCGTGCCGGCGCTTTGGGCCGTTGTGCGACGACGATCTTGAGTTGCAGCGCCTGCGCGCCGCGCTGCACGTCGATCGCCGCCGCACTCTGCGGCTTGAGTGCAGCCACCGCGTTGAGCAGTTGCGCGGTGTTGGCGATTGGCTTGTCGGCGATGGCAACCACGACATCGCCCGGGCGCATGCCGCCGACGCCGGCCGGCCCTTCGCGAAGCACGCCGGTGACGAGTGCGCCGTCCTTGATCTGCAGGCCGACGGTCTCGGCGATCTCGGGCGTCAGGTCGCGCGATTCGACGCCGATCCAGCCGCGCGTGATGCTGCCGTCGCGAATCAGACCTTCCATCACCTGGCGTGCGATCGAGACCGGAATCGCGAAGCCGATACCGTTGTTGCCGCCGCTGCGCGAGAAGATCGCCGTGTTGATGCCGAGCAGGTTGCCGTCCGCGTCGACGAGCGCTCCACCCGAGTTGCCGGGGTTGATCGCAGCGTCGGTCTGGATGAAGTTCTCGTAGGTGTTGATGCCGAGGCGATTGCGCCCGAGCGCGCTGACGATGCCTGAGGTGACGGTCTGGCCGACGCCGAACGGGTTACCGATCGCGAGCACGACATCGCCGACTTGAAGGGCGTCGGCATTGCCGAAAGTCACCACCGGCAGGCGATCGAGATCGATCTTGAGGACGGCCAGATCGGTGTCGGGGTCGGTGCCGATCACGCGCGCCTTGCCCTGGCGGCCGTCGGCGAGTTGCACCTCGATGTCATCCGCGCCTTCGATCACGTGGTTGTTCGTCAGCAGGAAGCCCTCAGGCGAGACGATCACGCCAGATCCCAGGCCAATTTGCCGCTGGTGCGGATTGGCAGGGTCGGCGTCGTCACCGAAGAAGAAGCGCAGCCACGGGTCCGCCTCCGGGCCGACGCGCCTCGGCGCCTTGCTCGCCGTCACGCTGACGACGGCCGGCGCGGCGCGGCTTGCGGCGGCGCGGTAGCTGTGCGGTGCGTCCTGCGTGGCGTCGGAGGCAGGCGACGCCGCGGCGCTGACGATCGTGACGACTTGCCCATGCGCGGCGCCGACGCGGGCCAGCCACTCAGGCTTGAGCGTCACGACGACGAACAGCAGTGCGACGGCAACCGTCACGGTCTGCGAAAAGAGCAGCCAAGTCTTGCGCATCGGGTCCTTTAAGTGGTGCTCAGATTATCGACCGCGGGTCGGGTCTGAGCGGTTCCTGCGGTCAATCGCTGCGCGCGCCTCGCATCCGGCCGAAGCCTAGAATCGCCGACCTGCGAGACTTCGGAGCGCCGTTGGCCATGAGATCTGCAACCCTGTGCCTGCTTGTCCTCTCGCTTGCTTTCGGCGCGGCCCGCGCCGAGACCGAAGCCGACCGCTGGAATCTGGCCGATCTGTACGCCTCGCAAGCGGCGTGGGACGCTGACGCTGCAAAGCTCGAGGCGCAACTGCCCGCGCTTACCGCGTGCAAGGGCGAATTGGCCAAGAGCGCCGAAAGGCTGCGCGAGTGCCTCGACCTGCGCGCCGACATGGCCAAGCGCAGCGGCCGGCTCTACGTGTTCGCGAGCGAGCAGCATGACGAGGACACGGGCGTCGCGGCGAACGAGGCGGTCGTGCAGCGCGCCGAGCTGCTCTACAACCG
>JBDTSN010000427.1:0-3147 GCA_039931145.1 Burkholderiales bacterium
CCTCTCCCTCTGGGAGAGGGTTGGGGTGAGGGCCTGCTGAGCCCCGCCGCCAATCAAGCCTGAACAGGTCCTGAACCAATCGCCAATGGACGACGAACGCTTGCAACGCGTCCTGGGCAGAGAAGATCTGTCCGCCTTGCGGACGCGGCTGCGCGCCGCGTATGAACGCGAGCCCGCAGGCGCGACACCGCCCACATTCAGACTCGCGCGCCTGGCGCCCCACGAGCGCGAGGCACTCGCAGCCCTCAGTGGCCGACCGCCGCGCGAGGTTGCGTCGATGCAGATCGACCCCGCGGCGTTGGGTGCGCGTCTCGCCGCCGCCGGCATCGCCAACGACCTGCGAGAAGCGCTCGAGCGACTCGACGGCCCGATCCGGCCCCTCGCCGCCGAACGCGCCGAGCAGGCCGCCGCCTGGGCGGCGCTCGTGCAGAGCGAGGCCCACCCGGCGCTGGGCGAATGGCTGCGCTTGCCCAACAGCCGCGGCCTGCTCAAGCGTTTGGCCAGCGGCGACGCGGACGCTGCCGCTCGGCTGCTCGATCGCGTGCGCGTCGTGCTGCAGGCGCTCCCTGCCGCTGGCACGCCACGCGCCCGGCTCGGTGCCGAGACGCTCGGCGACGCGCATGCGCTGGATGACGGACAAGCGGCAGCCACGCTCGCGCTCGCCGTCGTGCGCCACGCCCGATCGCCGGAGACCGACGACGACGAGGGCCGCCGCGCGCTGTGGGCAACAGTCGGCGTCAGCGTGAATGAGTTGGCGCGCCCGGCGCTGGCGCTGAATCTGCAAGCGCGTGACGGCGAACCCGCTTTCTGGTCACTCAGACAATTGCTGCGCACGCCGCTGCGCTGGCCGGTTCAAGGCTTGGTCGTCAACGTCTGCGAAAACCCGAACCTCGTCGCAATCGCCGCCGACGCGCTCGGCGCACGGTGCGCGCCACTCGTATGCACCGACGGCATGCCGGCAGCGGCACAACGTGCGCTGCTTTCGCAACTCGCCGCGAGCGGCGCGCGGCTGCGCTATCACGGTGACTTCGATTGGCCGGGCATAGCAATCGCCAATTTCGTGCAGCGCGCTTTCGGCGCCAAACCGTGGCGCATGGCCGCCAACGACTACGAACGAGGACTCGGACTGCACGCCCAGATCGCGGCGCCGTTGAACGGCACGCCGGTGACCCCGGCCTGGTCCGACGCGCTCGGCGCCACGATGCAGCACGCGCAGCGTGCACTGGCGGAGGAGGCGCTGGCCGCTGCGCTGCTGGAGGATCTTGCGCTGCCGTGACATCGAACAGCGTTTGTCTTACGCCCTGGCAACGCTGAAGGAAGGCAAGGCGGTGCGTGACGCTGGATATGTCGAGCTGGACAGTTTTTCTACATGCCTACCTGCCAGCGACAGACAAGAGCGCCTTCGGGTTGGTACGAGCAATGTTCAGCAGCGTACGTGCGGCGCCACTCGGCTGCTTGCGGCCTTGCTCCCACCCTTGCAAGGTGCGAACCGAGACGCCCAGCAACGATGCGAACTGGCTTTGCGAAAGACCGGTCTTCTGGCGTGCCTCCGTTGCAGGGCTATGAACGACCTGAGTTTTGCCGGTCTTCATTTCGCGGATGGATTGCAACAGCTCCGCGCCAATGTTGCGCGAGGCTTCGAACTCTGCAAGCTGTTTTTCGGAGAGGGGTTTAATTTTCGAGGGCACGACGGATCTCCTTGAGTGCGGCGCCTGACAGACTCCCTGTCTTCGCCTTCGCGTACAACGTAAGCAACACGATCTCTTCAGCTTCGTTCCTGACGAAGTAGATGACCCTGACGCCGCCGGACTTCCCTGTGCCCTGGCGCTTCCACCTGACTTTGCGGATACCGCCCGACTCGCGTACGACGGCTCCGACTTCGGGACTCTTCGCCATGTGCGCGGCGAACTCGCCGCGCTCTTCTTCGGTCCAGTACAGCGGCCACTGCTTCTGAAAGAGAAGGGTCTCTACGACAGTGAACATTCGTGGACTATACGCCCCAGACGTATACCTCTCGAGCGACTGAAGCGAAACCTGTGGTGCCTGACGTATACGTTTCCATCTGAGGTCGGCGGCCGCATAGGGCCCGGCAACGCCATGTGGCGTACCCGCGGTCGCGTTTGCAGCGTCGCGACGGGTTACAAGAGCAGCTCTCGGCGCCCGCCGAGCGCCATTTCATTCGTCGTCAATCCACCGCATCGCGGCCGAAAATCCGGCCCTCGGCGAGCAAGTGGAAAATCAAGCCCACCGACACCCTATTTCGAGTTCTTGCCATGCCCAAGCTGACCCAGATCCGACCGGCCGCGAAGACCGAGAAACGCACCAAGCCCGCGCCGCCGCGCTTGTCTCACACCCGGCGCCCGGCGAAGCTGGCCGCCGCCGACTGGCAGGCCGAGCTACGCCGGCAGTTCGGGCGCGAGCAGGATTTCGAGCTCGAGAACCTGGGCAGCGAGCCGGTGTTCTCCGAGTTTGCGGTTCGCAACCCGGCGCGGCGCAGCCACTACCGCGTCGCGATACGCGGCGCCGGGCTGGGCATGAACTTCTGTAGTTGCCCCGACTTCGCGACGAATGACCTGGGCACCTGCAAGCACATCGAGTTCACGCTTGCGCAGCTCGGCAAAAAGCGCGGTGGCAAGGCAGCGCTGGCGCGCGGCTTTGCGCCGGCGTACAGCGAGATCTGGCTCGACCATTCGGGTGCGCGCCAGGTGCGCTTTCGCGCCGGCACGAGCTGCCCGCCGGCCTTGCTGGCGCAGGCCGAGGCGCTGTTCGATTCCGAGGACGGCTGGGCGCTGCCCCGGGAGCGGCTCGACGGCGTGCCGTCGCTGTTGCAGAGCGCGCAGGACGCCGGCCACGACATGCGCTGCTACGACGACGTGTGGCAGTTCATCGCGCAGATTCGTGACGGCGAACGGCGCCGGCAGACGCTCGCCGATGCTTATCCGAAGGGCGCTGCCGACAAGGGCCTGGCCAAGCTGCTGAAGGTGAAGCTCTATCCGTACCAGGCCGATGGGGCGCTCTTTGCGGCGCGCGCCGGCCGCGCACTCATCGGCGACGAGATGGGCCTGGGCAAGACGATCCAGGCGATTGCCGCCGCCGAGCTGTTCGCGCGCCACTTCGGCGTGCGCCGCGTGCTCGTCGTGTGCCCGA
>JBDTSN010000428.1:0-3146 GCA_039931145.1 Burkholderiales bacterium
CTCCTCGAGCATTACCAGTGACTTCTCGACCAGCGAACTAAGGACGTCGAGCACATCGTCCGCGGACAGGGGTTCGGCGCCGCAAACCTCCTCTGTAGCTGCCAGATCGAACCCGCCGGCGAACACACTCAGGCGTGCAAGTACGCATTGCTCGGGCTCGTTGAGCAGGTCATAGGACCAATCGACGAGCGCGCGCAGCGTCTGTTGCCGCTCCTGCAGCACCCGCGCGCCGCCGGTCAGGAGCTTGTAGCGATCCTTGAGCCGGTTGTTGATTTCGACGACCGTGAGTGCGCGCACGCGCGCTGCCGCGAGTTCGAGCGCGAGCGGAATGCCTTCGAGGCGTGCGACGAGTTCGGCGACGGCGGGAGCCTCCTTCGCATTCAGTGTGAACGATGGCTTGTGCTGCTGTGCGCGCTCGACAAACAGGCGCACGGCAGTCGATGTCATCAGCGTCTCGACGCCCGCGCCGCGGCCGGGCACAGGCAGGGGGCGCACCGGATAAGCCTGCTCGCCGGGGACGCGCAGCGCCTCGCGGCTCGATGCAAGGATCCGCACATTGGGTGCGGCCTTCAGCACCGCGCTCGCCAGATCGGCCGACGCCTTGATGAGGTGCTCGCAGTTGTCGAGGATGAGCAGCGCGCGGCGCTGCTTGAGGCGCGCGCAGATCACTTGCAGCAGCGGCTTGCCGGGTTCTTCGAGAACGCCAAGGGCTTGGGCAGCCTCACTAAAAACGAGTTCGGCGTCACGCAGTGGGGCAAGGTCGAGAAACCATGCGCCGTCGGGAAAGGTGTGAATCAACTCGGCCGCGACCTCCAGGCTGAGCCGCGTCTTGCCGAGGCCACCCATGCCCAGCAACGTGACCATTCGCGATTTCGCCAGAAAGGCCTTGACCTCACCGAGTTCCTGCTCGCGGCCGACGAACGATGTGCTCTGATGCGGCAGGTTGTTCGGGATGTCCTTGACCGGCATCCACCACTCACCCGCGCGAACGACGCGAAAAGCCTTGTCCGTGTCGGTCGGCGGCAGCAGCCGGGAGTCGGGATCGCCCGCCTCGAAAAGCTCGATCGGGTCCGTCACGCCTTTGATCTGCCAATGGCCATGCGATTCGACCCGGAGTACGGTCGTCCCCAGTGCGTCGCGCGCCTCGCGGGTCAGCAGCGTTTGCCCGCCGCGCGCGAGTGACATAACGCGCGCCGCGGTCGGCTTTGTCACGCCGTCGACCTCGAGTGGTTTGGCGCCAAGTGCAATGTCTTCGGCGCTGTTCTCGCGCAGGATGACCGGCCCGAAGTGCAGCCCAGCGCGCGCCTTCAGGGGTGCCGGCAGCTCGCGTAGCGCGGCGTGATAGGCCCTTGCATACCGGACCGCGTCGGCCGCTGCGTCGAACATCACCAGCATGCCGTCGGTCTTGTCGATCTCGCGACCGTGCATTTGCTGCATCAGATCGCGCGCGGCGCGGTCGTGCGCGGCCCAGAGGCTGGCCATCTCCTCGTCGCCCATCACTTCCGACAGTCTGGTGCTGTCGACCACATCGGTCAGCAACAGCGCACGAACTTCACTCATGGGCTGGCCTGTAGGCCTCACCTCCGGGACGTTGACGTGCCATATATGGATGCTGCGACGAATCGGCGTGAGCCGGGGGCGCCTCATGCTTGAGGAGTGGCGCCTTGCGACGGCGCACCCACGATCTCGTCCGCCAGCAAGCTGCGGTTCGGATGCAAAGTGTACGAGTTCATCGGCCGACGGGCCTCACCTACGATCGTGGTGGTCGGCGCAGGTTTACCGCTCGCAAGCCCGGTTGTCAGGCGATTCAACAGAGGATTTGTGAGCGGGTTCCGGCGCCGGCAGCGTGAGCCGCGGCGTAAGCAGCCAATCGCGCAGTTGCGCGAGGACAGCTTCGCTCGCCAGCAGATCGAGATGATTCAAACCTTGCGCTATCCACTGCCTGTCGGGCTCGAACGCGAGGCATCGCGACACCTGCTTGTGCCTGCCGAGCGCGCTGGCGACCGGCACCAGACCGTCGCCGCGCGTCTTCTCCGGCAAGCCTCCTGCCTCACGGTCGAGCGTGGCCGCGATCGCATAGCACGCCATGCCATCCGGCAACGACACCTTCACGCGCGTATCGTGACCGTGAGCGAATCGGTCCGCCCCCGACCAGTCGGCATCGAGCAGGCTGCCATGACGCAGGTCGGTGATGCCAGCGCTGCGCAGCTTTGCAAGGCGTGCGATCGCCGCGGTGTAAGGGCTCGCGCCGAGGATCATCTGGATCCAGTGGCCGCCGCGTTCGAGCGGCGCGCCGTGATGCGGCGTGCCGAGAAAGACCATCGACTTCAGCTGCAGCGGCCACGTGTCACCGCGCGCGCGTGCCTGATGCACCGCGCTTCGCGCCACCAATCCGCCCATGCTGTGGCCGACGATCGCAAGCTCGTTGAGCGGCACGGGCCAGGCTGCCTGCAACGCCTTCAGCAGATCGGCGAGTCGCCGGCCATTGGTCGAGACGTGCAGCCCGGTGTTGTAGTGCAGGTAGAGCGGCGTGAAGCCACCCTCGGCGGCGAGCGCCGCGCCGAGGTCGAAGCGGCTGCCGTCTTTGCGCATGCGGCGCCATTGCAGCGGGTTCATGCACAAGCCGTGCACCATCAGCAGCACCCGGCCGCTCGCCGTGGGTAGCTCTCGTGCAAGGGTTTCTGAGTCGAGGGTGAGTGGCGCGCCATCGTGCCAAAGCCGCATCTCGATCGCGAGCGGGTTGCCGCTAGCTTCCAGATGATCACCGAGCACACCGTTGAGCGCCGCAACGACCGCTTCACGTTCGCGCGTCGAAGCCTTGGTTCCCGGGCCGATGAGCCCCTCGATCTGCCCAAGCAGTGCGTCCAGGCTGCTGCCAACAAGGCGCGTCACGCCGCGGACGCTGCAATAGACAAGGCCCGTGATGCCACGCGTCGGGCGCTGCGACGCAGCGCCGAGCGGCGCCGGGACGCGCTGGATGTTGTGATGCAGGTTCTCGACCAGGCTCGTCAGCGCGATCGTCGCCTCCACCGCGAGGCGGCTTGCTCCGCGCAGGTCGGTCGTGCGCCCCTGCGTGGCGGGGTTCGAGGGGTCGGGTGCGCGTACGTCGGTCATGCAGGCATCATGCACGCGGCGAGCGGGCTGCG
>JBDTSN010000429.1:0-3143 GCA_039931145.1 Burkholderiales bacterium
CGCGGCGGCTCGGTGCGTGACTCGGTCTCAGCGGACGCCAGCGCGGGCGCAGCGGTCGCACTCGGCGCGGGTGCTGCGGTCGCGACTGGCGCGGGCGCAGTTGGTGACGCATCAGCCTGCATGCTGCGTTCGATCGGGGCACATCCTGCCAACAGGATCAACACCGCACCGATCCGCGCGCCTGCAATCGATCGTCTGGCCACGCGCGTCTGATCTGGCATAGCGGTAGCGCGCTGCGGCAATACGGTCATCGGTCGCTCCGGCATCGGTCGCGTCACCGCCTCAAGGCACTCGCCAGCGTACGACTTCATGCGAGAAGCATCGCACAGACGCTGCGGTCGCCGCCAGGGCTGCACCACCGGCTGCGATCAAGAGCCATTCGAGCCCTCGATCGAACGGGCACGCTACAACCTGCCCATCAAGAGCAATACGACGACCACGATCAGGACCAAACCGAGAATGCCGCTCGGTCCGTAGCCCCAACTCCGGCTGTGCGGCCAGCTCGGAATCGCGCCGAGCAGCAGCAGCACGAGGACTATCAGCAGAATCGTTCCCAAACCCATTTCATTTCTCCTTCGTTGGTCAACCTAAGTCGCCTCTGAGCGCGCCCCGGTTGGGGTATCGCGTTGGCGGAACACTCTTATCGCAGAATCCTCGGGCTCAGTCAGCCAATTTCACCTGTCGCCGTCTGGCCAGGCACTGGCGCATGGCCGAGAGTTGGCGCACGTCGCACGCAGCCTGCAGTTCGGGATCAATCCGAAGCTCGTCGATCGTAACTGTGCGTAGCGCGAGGCCGCGCTCTGCCAGCACCAAGCCCAGTTCACGGCAAAGCCGGCCGTCGATCAAGGGCCGCTCGAACAGAAGTTCAGCGAGGCCCGACAGTCCGACCACGGCCAGAAGCCTGGCCTTCGCCGCCGTCACGACCGCCGCATGTTCTGTGGTGAGCGCCGTCCACCGATCAGCCGTCGTGCGGGTCCAGGCGATGGTCGCCGCAACTATGACCGGCACGCCGTCCGACGTTAACGAGGGCTCGATATGGAAGCTCGCCACCTGTGGCCAGTCGTCAGGGCCCGCTTGGCCGCTGGCGGGCAGCGACATCACCGGCGCAGCCATCGGTTGCGCGAACGTGGGCCCAGAACGGCACTGGCCCGCGACGCCGATGTGCTTTGACGCCGGCTCGTCCCAGGGCAACCCGAAGACAACGTCGGCAGACGCCAGCCTCGATTCGACGAGATTCAATGCATTGCGCATGGCCGCACGATGCGCGCGCGACGCTGAGGCGTCTGTGCGCCAACGAACAGAGCAACTTGCCAAGTCAGCGCAAAGAGCGCTGGCTTCCGCGGGGATGGCGTCACACGCAGGCGGGCGAAATCAACAGTGCTCTGTTGGCCGCTATCTGCAGTTGCACACAGCGACCCAAGCCGGGCTCTCGGCCGCGCAGCTTGGGCAGTGTGAAGCGGTTGTTCATGCGTGTGGCCATGGCCGTGGTACTCACGCGGCAAGGCGCTGCATGAACTCCACCGGCAAGATCACGTGGTACGCGCTGCCCCTGCGGTCAGTGACCGAGCAGCTTGCCGGTCGGCTGTAGAACCTCGACGCGATCACAGATGACCTTGGCGATCGCGATCAGCGGTGCGCCAAGCAGCAGGCCGGCCACGCCCCACAGCCAGCCGAAGAACAGCAGCGCGATGAACAGCACGGCCGCGTTGACACGCGAATAGCGGCTCTGCAGCCAGGGCGTGAGAACCATCCCAATCGAGCCGCCAATCAGTGTTGCCACCGCCGCGAAGCCAAGCGCTGGCAGCGGTGCACCGAACTGCAGGTAGCCCGCCACGCCGACCGCACCAGCCGTCGCTAGCGGACCGAGGTAAGGAACGAAGTGCAGCACGCCTGCAACAACGCCCCAGGCCCCGGCCTGCTCCATGCCCAGCGCCCAGAGCGCAAGCCAGGTGACGACGCCGATCAGTGCATTCGTTGCCAGCGTCACGAGCAGATAGCGCTGCACCTGCGTGTCGATCTCTGCCAGCGTGTGCAGCACGGTCTTCTTTCGCGACAGCGTGGGGCCGACAAGCTCCACCAGCTTGCGCCGGAAATGGTCTCCCGATGCCAACAGGAAGTAGGTCAGCAGCAGCAAGATCGGCATCTGCGCCAGCACCGCGAGAAGCAGCGCCGACTGCGCGAGCGCGTAGTCCTGCAACCACGACGAAGTCTCCGTGGTCGGACGGAGCACCGGGCGCGAGCCGCGCGTCTGGGCCGCATCGGTCGCGACGCGTTGCAGTTCCTGGGCCGCTTCCTGTACGTTTTGCAGCGGCGTCGGTACGCTGTTGCGCGACACCGTCTGGCTCTGCCGCAGCTTGCGCGCGGCCTCGGGCAATTTCTCGATCATGACCGCCGCCTGGCCGCTCACGGCGTAGGCGACGTAGCCGACGCCACCGGCCAGCAGCGCGAGCACCAGCGCCGCGGCCACCGTCCGTGGCAGGTAGCGCGACTGGAGCCGATCGACCAGCGGGCGCAGCGTGTAGCTGGCCAGGATGCCGATCAGCAAGGGGAGGATGAAACCGCGCCCAAAGTACAGTGCCGCGACGAGGCCGATCGTTGCCAGGATCGCACCGGCCGGGCTGCGGCGCAGCACGGGGATGACGTGGTCGTGGGCCGCCTCGACTTCATCGGCGCCGGGCCGCGAGGTGTCGTTCATTCGGCGTCGGGGCGCAGGTCATGCTCGCGCAGCATGACCGGCTCGATCGAGCCCTGCGCGACGCGCCGCCGCACGGCCGCTTCGATCTCGGCTGCGTGACGGGCGTAGGTCTCGATCGGCTCTTCGGTGCCGCCCTTCGGCACGAACCGGTGATGCAGTACCGCTTTGCGGATGCTGGCGCCGACGAGCACGTCGTCGATGGACACCCAGAAGCGCACCGCTTCGGAATCTTGGTGATAGTAGGCTTCAGGCGTCATGGGGGATCTCGATCAGAACAGGGGAGCATAAGTGCGCTTGTGCCGCTATGCCGGGCCGGCGCGTGTCTTTGAGTCGCCTGCCGCTGGCACAATCAACGATCTTGCAGGATCTCACATGATCGACGCTCGCGAAGCTCGTCAAAACCAGTTGCTCGCGGCCATTCCGGATGCTGACCTCGAGCGCTGGCTGC
>JBDTSN010000430.1:0-3140 GCA_039931145.1 Burkholderiales bacterium
CAGGCAATTTCACGAATGGAGCCATGCGCGGGCGCCGTGGTGGTGCAACAAGGGATGCGATGCATCGCCGCTGATGGCGACGATCTTGGTCAGCGCGTCGGCCCACAGGCAGAGTGGCGCAGCGACGCTGACATGCGCGGCGACCGGTCGGGTCGCTGCCGCGGGGCACCGGCTGCGCGGTCCGAAGTCGCTGGTCGCGAATGCGCCGCGACGCAGTGTCGCAAACGGGCGCACGCCGCCGTGGGTTTCGTCGCGCAACGACAGCGCCTGTTCGCAGTCGCCGAAGACGCGAAGATCGCCCCCCGCGTTGATCCAGCCCGACTCGCAACCGCTCTCGATCAAGGACTCGACGGCGCAATCGACGGCGTAGCCCTTGCCGATGCCGCCCAGGTCGATCCGCGCGGCGGCGTCGAGCTTGTGCAGTTCGCCGCCCATGCAACGCCATCCGCGGGGCGCCGAGGCGAGCGTGACGTCGAACGCGCCATCGCTTGCCGCGTGCAGGCTGCGCGCCGCTCTGAGTACGCGGCGAGTGTGTACCGAAACGCTGATTCGTGCGCCCTGCGGTGCCGCGTTGAAGCGCGCGATGTCGCTCGCGGGATCGAAGCGTGACAGGCAGGATTGCACTTCGGTGATCGCCGCGTACGCCGCACTGAAGCTGTGCTCGTTGTCTCGTGCCATGCCGGCTGCCGACGGATTGATGCCCACTTCGACCAGCGTGCCGAGCGCCGGCCGCGCCCGGCGCAGCCAGCGCGCTGGCGGATCGCCAAGCATCACGACAGACTGCCCGCCTTGCGCGCGATCTCAACCACCGCAACGATGCGTCGGATGCCCTCGGTCACGTGCGTGCAGCTCAGCGTTGCGCCGCTGATGTTGGCGATGTCGTCGCCGACGCGCAGCGGCGCCGCACTCGTCTTGCCGACGAACTGGCGCCGCCACGCCGGCAGGCGAATCTCGTGGCCATGGCTTTCGCGGTACGACAGCACCTCGACCTGGCGCACCGCGCCGTCGAGCCCGATTGCAACTGCGTAGGTGATGAGCTCGAACTTGCCAAGCACCGCGTCGACGACGACGAAACCGATCGTCGCGCCGCCACGCTGCGCGACGCGCACCGGCCAGCGCGCCGATCGAGCCCGCACGTCTTGAGCCCCGAGCTGCTGCAGTTGCGCCGCGTCGAGGGTCAGCTCGCGCGAGATGAAGGTATCCGCGTCGGGAAACATCAGCCGCTCGGCCTGCGCCGGCGTCATGTAGTCGACCGCGAAGGCGCTCGCTGGCGCGAGCGCCGCGCAGGCAACGGACACGATTGCGATGCGCATCGTCAGAAATTCCAGCCGAGGCCAAGGCTCACGCGGTTGAGGTCGGAATTCACCTTGAAGTCCTGGTAGTCGGCCTTGATGACGACGCCCTGCCCGATCTTGAAGTCGAGGCCGACGGTGACGACTTGCTGCGTCGGCAGCGATGGCGGGGTCAGTCCGCGGCCGAGATCCGCGTAGCTGCGGCCGGTGTTGTACTGCTCGAACCGCACGAAGGGCGTGAGCGTGTAGTCGGCCTGCGTCCACAACTTGTACGCCGCGAGCGCGTACCAGCCATCGAACGATTCCGGCACCAATGCGGTGTTGCCGACGATCGGCATGTTGAACGCCGCCGTGTTGCTGATCGAGCCCCAACTCGCGAGCGCCTGAAAGTCCCAGCGTCTGGGTTGCCAGCGGGCATGAACTTCGCCCAGCGTCACGCGCGACGAGGGCACGTTCGGCTGCCCCTGACCGGCGCCGCCGCTGAAGATGGATCCGCCAAGCAGCAGGCCCGGCACACCGCGCCAGTCGAGCCGGCCGAAAGCGGCAACGTCGTGCGCGCGCGCGAGCGACATTTCCTGGTGGATGCAGGCGAGCGGATAGTCGACGCATTCGATCGAGCCTGCGTCCCACTTGCCGACGTCGAATCCCGTCGAGACACCGAGGTTGAGCGTGATGCCGCTGTCGAAGCTGCCGATGAATTGCAGGCCGCCTTCGCGCCAGGTGCTCGGGATGATCGCGGTCTCGACGAAGTTACGCTCGACGCCGTAGTAGGCGGTCGGCTCATGGTTGCCATTGAGAAGGCCGACCGGCATCAGGAACAGGCCGAGCTGCCCGGCCCACTGATCGCTCAGCTGGCGTTCGACGAAGGCCTGTTCGATTGCGACTTCGCCAGCGTCGTCGGCCGAGCTGACTGCGTGCTCGACCTCGAGTTCGGCGACGACCTTCGTCTTCTCGTCGAAGCGATGCTGGTAGCCGAGCACGAAGCGCACCAGGTCGGCCCGTGTCTGGGCGCTGTCGTTGGTCGGCAAGTTGAGGTTGATTTCGCCGTAGCTGCTGAGCACCGTGGCGGGTTGCTCTGGCCGCGCAGCGTTTGCCGTGGCTTGCGCATCAAGCGGCGCAGCGCTCGGAGTTGCAACGGGGCTGGCAGCCGGCGCCGTTGCGGCAGTTGCTGCGGTCGCCAAATTCGGGCCACCGTTCTGCTTTCGAATTTGCGCCAACTGAGCCTTCAACTCGGCGAGTTCGGCGCTCAACTTGTCGAGCTTGGTTGCAAGTTCCGCTTCGGTGGGCGTTGTGGCGGTCTGCGCGCTCGCGTTCGATGCGGGGAGCGCGATGAGCGATGCGGCAAGCGCCGTCGCGGCGGTGAGGATGTCGAGTTTCATCAGCGAGTCAGGGCTTGTAGCCGTCGTTCAGCGTTTTCAGGAAGGCGATCACGTCATCGATTTCGGCGTCGCTCAAAGCGGGCACGCCACCCGCGCGGCGGTTGTAGGGCGCCTCGCTGGTGTTGACGTTGGCGTGCAACTCGCTCGGCAGGTCGTTGAACTTGTTCACGCTGCCGTCGGTGTTCTGCGGGTACCACTTCTCGGGATTCGTGTCGCGCTGGACGTAGAAGGTGAGCGCGTCCTTCAGTGACTTGAAAACGCCGTTGTGAAAGAGCGCCTGGCGCTGCGCGACGTTGCGCAGCGAGGGCATCTTGAACGCGCCGCACAAGTCCTTGCGGCCGGCGACGTCGACACCCGCGCGCGCACACAGGCCGAGATCGAAGTGCGCCGGATCAGCGTTGGCGCTTAGCTCCGGATTGCGCGGCAGCCCGAGGTTGTCGTAGCTGAAATCGGTGAAGAGCGGCATCGA
>JBDTSN010000431.1:0-3134 GCA_039931145.1 Burkholderiales bacterium
GGCGTGCAGGTCGCCTCGATCACGCGCCGCCCGACCGGCTACGTCTTCGCCCACGTCGAAGGCGCGAGCCGCCCGAGCGTGAACGGCAACCCGCTCGTCGGCGAGACCGTGCCGCTGCGCAACGGCGACGTGATCGAACTCGCCGGCACGCAGATGCAGTTCGTACAGGGCTGAACCGCGTTCCTCCGTCCCCCGCTGGTGGAGCAACGTGTTCGCCCCCTCCCCCGCTGGGGGTTGGGGAGGGGGCTGGCGCCGCCGCACTCCTTGCCACTGCTCGGCCCCCATCCCAGCCTTCCCCCAGTGGGGGAAGGAGTGAAGAGGCGGCCAAACGGCTGCGACCTGCAAGCCGCAGCGCGCGCTGCAAGTTAGGGTCTGATGAGGCGCGTTGCTCATCAAGTGTTTGGCTGAACGCGAGGCGCCTGGCGCCGCGTGATCTTCCTCACGCCGCGATGCAGTGCGCACAGCGCGCGCACCGTTCTCGCCCCAAACGCGACTTCGCCCGCTTGCGCCGCCCGACGGCTGGCCGCACCATGCTGCCCGGGCCGTGCATTGCGTTCGCGGCGCCGTACTCCCGCCCAACCCGCCGCGCCGATCCTCCGCCCTGATCCCCAACTCCACGCAACGCGCCAACCCGCGCCCCGTTGCGCCACCCACATTCGATGACGCTCGATCCTCTTGCTGCGCAGAATTCCATTCACGGCGATGCCTCGGCGCAATCCGAAACCAGATCCGTGCCCGTTTCCGCCCCCGTTTTCGCCACAGCTTCCGCGCCGCCGCCGATCGCCATCCGCGTCCTCGGCTGCTCTGGCGCGATCGCCGCCGGCAGCCGCACGACGGCCTTTCTGATCGACGACGACGTGCTGATCGACGCCGGCACTGGCGTCGGCGACCTGACGCTCGACGAACTCGCGCGCATCGACCACATCCTCATCAGCCACTCGCACCTCGACCACGTGCTGTCGATCGCGCTGCTCGCCGACAGCGTGATCCGCCGGCGCCAGGCCGCGCGGCGCCCGCCGATCCAGGTCCACGCCCTCGACGCCACGCTGCACGCACTGCGCGAGCACATCTTCAACGGCGTCATCTGGCCCGACTTCACGCGACTGCCAAGCGCCGAGCACCCTGTTCTGCAGTTCGTCCCCTTCGAACACGGCGACCGCCTCGTGCTCGGCGGCAAGACGATCGAAGTGCTGTGCGCGCAGCACACCGTGCCGGCCGCAGGTTTCGCCGTCGAAGGCGGCGATGGAAGTGAGGGCTCGTGGGTCTACACCGGCGACACCGGACCGAACCCGCTCCTCTGGCAGCGCCTGAGCAGCATGCCGGTCGCGCAACTCGTGATCGAAGCCGCCTTCGGCAACGTTGAGCGCGTGCTCGCCGGCATCAGCCGCCACCTGTGCCCCGCGACACTCGGCACCGAACTCGCGCAACTCAGCGGCCCGCTCAATGCGAGCGTGGACGTGTACATCACCCACATCAAGCCGGGCGAGTTGAACGCCGTGATGGCCGAGATCGCCCGCATCGATACCCCGCATCGGATTCATCCACTCGTCGCGGGGCAGCGGCTGGAACTGCCAAGTTCGATGCGGCACGATCCACCCGTCTGTTAGGCCGCGCAAGGCCGTACAAACAACATCTCGCGGTGCTCAGCCGTCGTTGCCCTGGCTCTTGAAAGGGTTGACCACCGCCACATCGAACTGCTTGAAGTCCGAGACGTTGCGCGTCACGACACAAAGGTTGTGAACTCGCGCGGTTGCCGCGATCATCGCGTCCTCCAACAAAGTGTCGGACTTTCGGTGCGTCAACCTGCCCCACTCGCGAAACGCGGCAGCGTCCATCGGCAGCACGTTGTATGAACTCGCCACCATCTCGAGCCAGGTCTCGATTTCGGCCGCCTTCATCGCGTCTTGCTCGCGAGTCACCTCGATTCCGGCTTGAATCTCTCCGATCGTCACCGCCGAGAGGAACAACTGTGTGTCGTCGGTGCTTTGCAACCACGCGACTACCGCGCCGTGAGGGCGCGGCTTTCTAAGCTCGGAAACCACGTTCGCATCGAGCAGGTACATCGCTCAAAGCCCTGCTTGACTACGGCGCCTGCTGGCGCCGCGTGCCCGTACCGGCAGGGTGCCTCTCGCCGCGTCAGAAAGGAGCAGTTGCTTCAGGGAAGGCCGCGCAGCGGCCTGCAGCCGTCGCCATTCATCCACCGGCACCAGCACCGCGGCCTCTGCGCCACGTTTGGTCACCATCTGGGGGCCATCGGCCAGGCACCGCTCGAGAAACTCACTGAAACGCGCCTTCGCGTCCTGAACCGGCCACATCTGCATTTCACACCTCTGCTGACTAGTTATCTGACCAGTCTACCAGCGCTGCGAGTGCGGGTCTGACATCAATCAGCCGGACCATGGCAAGAGCAGTGCCGCGCGAGTGATCCAATTCAATGCTGCCCTCATCGCCGGAAGCGGCGGTTGTCGCAAATGCGCCTCTGCTTCGTCTGGATCAAGGCCGGCCCCACGCAAGTGGAGATCGTCGACTATCACTGAAGGAATAAATGATGAGTCATCCTGTTGACCGTATGCGGCCAGTGCATTCCGGCGAGGTTCTCCGCGAAGACTTCTTGCTGCCGCTGGGCTTGAGCGTCAATGCGCTGTCGGTTGCGTTGGGTGTACCGGCGACGCGTATTCACGAGATCGTCAAGGAGCGCCGTGGCGTCTCCGCCGACACTGCGGCCCGCTTGGCAAAGTACTTTGGTGGTGACGCCGCTTCCTGGCTGGTTCTTCAAGCGAACTATGACCTGAAGACTCTCCCGACGAAAAGAGATATCGAGAAGCATGTCCAGGCCCGTGAAGCACTTGCAGCTTGAGCCACCCGCCGTCGCCCGCAGTAACGCCATCAATCACCCGGACCATGCCTCGTGGCGAGACAGCGGCTGGGCAGCGGCTGGAACTGCCGGGAATGGTGCGGATCCAACCCTGCTGTTGAAATGTGAGCCGCGTGCAGGATGACGGCATACGGGTGACAAGTACGATGAGGTTCCCTATATTCCACACATGTTCAGCGTGCGCTTTGCTCGCGAAGTCGTCGATACCAACCACGCGCGTGAGCGGATGCGGCAGCGCGAAATCAGTGAAGCGCTTCTG
>JBDTSN010000432.1:0-3112 GCA_039931145.1 Burkholderiales bacterium
CGTTGAGTCGCGCGCCGCGGACTTGCAGAAATATGTCGAGGCCGACATCTGCACGGCTCGCATCGCGTTGCGCTGACTGCATCGAAACTAGAGTTCGGCGAGAAATCTCAGCAGCAACTCGTTCACTTCCGGCCCGCGCTCGCGCTGGATCCAGTGCCCCGCTCCGTCGATCAGGTGCATCCCGCGCAGGCCGGGCAGTACCTCGGCAAGGCGCTTGACGTTGTCGGCCATGCCGGGGAAGTGCATGACGTCGTCGCGCGTGCCGGCGATGAAGAGCGATGGTTGCCTGATGACGCAGCCGCGCCACGGCGCGAGCAATTCGGTCGTGAGGCGCAGGCTGCGATACCAGTTCAGCCCGCCGCGAAAACCGGTGCGCCTGAACTCGGTGGCAGCTTCGGCGATGTCTTCGGCCTTCAGCCATGCGGGCAGCTTCTCGGGCTCGACCGTGTTGTCGAGGAATCCTGTGCCCGGTGCGAGCACCGTCGCGACGCCGCCAGGCCCGTCGCCCGACATGCTGAACCAGGCGCGGCGCAGTGTCGCTTCAGGGTCGGCCTCGAGCTCGGCCTCGGCGACGCCCGGCGTCTGGAAGTACTGCATGTAGAACGTCTCGACGCCCATCTGCTCGAGCGCGGTTAGAAGGTCGGTGCGTGAAGGTGGCATGTACGGCACGCTCATGCCGACAACGGCGCGGAACAGGTCCGGCCGCAAGAGTGCGGCATTCCAGGCGACCGGCGCGCCCCAGTCGTGGCCGACAATCACCGGCGGTGTCTTGTCGCCATCCTTCTGCAGCAGACGCACGAGTTCGACCATGTCGCCGACGTGATGCAGCATCGTGTACTGGTTCGCGTCGGCCGGCGCGTCTGTGCCCCCGTAGCCGCGCATGTCGGGTGCGACGGCGTGGTAACCGGTGGCGGCGAGGTTGGCCATCTGCGCGCGCCACGAGCGCCACGACTCCGGAAAGCCGTGACACAGCAGCACGAGCGGGCCGCTGCCTTGCGACGCAACGCGCATGCGGATGTTGCCGACTTGCAATGTGTCGATGCGGGGTTCGTCCATGGTGGAAGTCCAACGAGTTGACGGCTGGCGGGGCCGCAGGCGCGGATGCAAAGCGCCGGGTTTGTCCGAGCCTAGCCGCTCGCGGCCAACAACGCCGAAGCCTTCTGCGCTGCCGCACCCGCTTTGGCGCTGCTCTCTTTCAGACGATCGGTCTTGGCTGTATCGCTCATGTCGACACCGCGCAGCATGGCGGTGAAGAAGTTCAAGCGGCACGCTGCCAGCCACGCGCCGAGCTTCTGCTCCTTTCTCCAGCGTCCGGCATTGGCGACGCTGGCGGCCAGCATGCGCAGCCAGTCGATCGGCAGCTCCGGGCTCGGCACGGGTGTGCATAGTGCATTCATCAGCACCGGATCGTCGTAGTGGCTTTCGACGAACGCGATCAGCGCCGCGCTGAACACCGGTTGGCAGGTGCGCACAAACAGCAAATTGATGTGGCTGCCGTCGAATACCGGCACTGGCGGCGGCATCTGGATCGCGCCGGCGCTGCAATCGATGTAGAGGGTGTCGGGGTCGGCCGCCAGCGTGCCTCGCTCCAGCAAGATCCGCGACGGCTCGATAGCTTTCAAATGGCCGAGCCGCACGACGTCCTCGATGCGCCGCAATTGCGCCAGCTCGCCTTGCGACACGATGGCGCAGCGATAGGTGGTGGGCTCCACTTCGGGGGCGATGCGCAGCAACTCGCCGTGCGCCTCGAGTCGTGCGAACAGGTCGGCGACCGAAGCTGCTTCGATGACGGCCTCGAACTGCGCGATCGAACTGCCGATCGATCGCTCGAAGTCGTCGGCGCCGGGCTGGTGGTTTGCGCGGTCCATCAGCCAGGCGTCGCGCGGCATGATCCAGCGGATGCGCGAGGGCGGCACGCCGTTTTGCAGCAGCCAGAGGCAGGCGTCCATGCCCGTCTTGCCCGAGCCGACCACGGTATAGGCGGCGTGCGGCCGCTCGATGCGTGGCAGATCGTTGAGCGGCGCGCAGCGTACGCCGGGCGCGATCGCGTACTTCGGCGCGCGAGTGGAAGGCACTTCGGTCCGCGCGTGGGTGGCGTCGACGAGTTTTCTGCGCACCTGAACCTGGCAGGTCTCCCCGCTCGTGAGCGAGTTGAAGGTGTGCACCGTGCCCGGGCCGACGCTGACCTCGCTCATCGGGAACCAGCGGACGCGACCCGAGGGCAGGAATCGCTGCTGCATCACCTGGTCGAAGTGCGCCAGCACCTCGGCGCCCGAGGCGAGTCCATAGAGACCCTCGTTCAGGCCCGTCTTGTCCTTCGTCCAACTGCTCAGCTCGCGCGAGGCGACGCCATAGAAGGCGGAGGGTTGGTGCAGCCGCACGAAAGGGTAAGCATCGTTCCAGTGCCCGCCGGGCCGGTGGTGGCGATCGACGATGACGATCTGCGCCTCGGACTCGGTGAGCAGCGTGTCGACGAAGGCCATCGCCGTTGCGCCTGCGCCGACGACAAGGTAGTCGGTTTCGATCGGGCCGGTCGTCATTGGGTCGCTCCTCGGAGGATGGCGGATCGTACGCGGACTCAGCACCATGTGCCGCCGGGAAAAAAGGGGCCGACGGTGGGCGTAGAGTCGGTGCCGATCCAAGCTGCAGCTACCGTGACCATGACCGACCTGACGCCACCCGGCGCTCCCCCGCTCGCACTGCCAGGCGACGCCGACGGCATGCTCGCGCTCGCGGCGCGCAGCATGTTCGACAGCTTCGCGCGTTCGGCGATGGGCATGCTCGTCGTCGATCGCGCGCACCGCATCGTCTGGATCAGCGACGGCTACAAGCGCTTCCTGCCCGCGCTCGGGCGCGAAGAGTCGGACTTCGTCGGCCGCCGCGTCGAGGAGGTGATTCCGAACTCGTTGATGGCGCAGGTGATCGACAGCGGGCAGCCGATCCTCGTCGATCTGCTCGCGAACCAGGCCGGCACCTTCCTTGTCAGCCGGTTGCCGCTGCGCGACGACCGCGGTGAGGTGATCGGTGCGCTCGGCCTCGTCTTGCTCGACAACCCCGAGACGACGATGCAGCCGCTGATCGCCAAGTTCAGCCGCCAGCAGCGCGAGCTCGA
>JBDTSN010000433.1:0-3110 GCA_039931145.1 Burkholderiales bacterium
TGCTGACGATCGACGTCTGGGAGCACGCCTACTACATCGACTACCGCAACATGCGGCCGAAGTGGGTCGAGGCCTTCCTCAATTCGCTCGTCAACTGGAAGTTCTCCGAAGCCAATTTCGGCTGATGCGAGTCATGCGTTTGCAGTGATGCAAAGCCGGTCATCGACCGGCTTCGCTCAATGCGCGTTCGATTCCTCGCGTGATCCCGATTCGGCGACGCGCACGCTCGCCACGGTTTCGGGTTTGACGGCCTTGGCGACCTTCTTCGCCGACTTGGGCGAAGACTTGGCAGCGACGCGAATCGGCTTGGCCTTCGCGGCCGCGGTCGATTTCGCATTCGATGCCCGCTTAGATGAAGCTCCTGCGGCGACGCGAATGCGCTTGGCGGGCTGGAACACGATCACGATCTGCCCGCGCTTGAAGCGCGCCGTCTCGGCGACGTCGTTCCACTCGGCGACCTGCGCCGCGCTGACCCGGTAGCGGCGTGCGATAGTCGCCACACTGTCCTTGCTGCCCGCCTTGAACGACGTCTTGCGCAGCGGCGGCTGATCGGGCGCAAGCGCGAGCGTTGCGCTGTCGGCCACATGCACTGGCACATCGGCCTGCCGCTTCGGGTCGCGCGGCACGATCAAGGTCGAGCCGGCCTTCACGAGCATCCTGGGCGGGATGCGGTTCACGTCGCGTAGCGTCGATTCGCTCATCCCGACCTGCTCAGCAACCGCAGACGGCTTGAGCGTCTTGGGCGCGACCCACGCGGTCCAACTCGCGGTGCTGCCGTTGTAAGCCGCGAGGCGGTGCAGGAACTGGTTCGCGTTGTCGTAGGGCAGCAGGATCTGCGGCGTGCCGGCAGCCAGGATCACCGGCTTGTTCATTTGCGGATTGAGCGTCTTGAACTCTTCCAGCGACACACCCGAGAACTGCACCGCGAGCGCAACGTCGATGTCGCGCTCGATCGGCACGCTCAGGAAGTACGGATGGTTGGCCAGCGGCGGCAGCGCGAGGCCGAAGCCCGCCGGATCGGCGACGATATTCTTCACCGCCTGCAGCTTGGGCACGTAGTAGCGTGTCTCCTCCGGCATCTTGAGGCTCAAGTAGTCGGTCGGCTTGCCGGCGCGAAGATTCCGATCGATCGCGCGCTGCACGCTGCCTTCGCCCCAGTTGTAGGCGGCGAGCGCGAGCTGCCAATCGCCGAACCGGTCATGCAGCTTGGTCAGGTAGTCGAGCGCGGCACGGGTCGATGCGATGACGTTGCGCCGGTCATCGCTAAAGACGTTTTGTTTGAGATCGAAGTCCTTGCCCGTTGCGGCCATGAACTGCCACATGCCCGACGCCTTCGCGCTCGAGATCGCTTGCGGGTTGAACGCGCTTTCGATGAACGGCAGCAAAGCGAGCTCGGTCGGCATGCCGCGGCGTTCGATCTCCTCGACGATGTAGAACATGTAGCGGCTCGAGCGCTCTGTCATGCGCGCGACATAGTCGGGCCGGCGCGCGTACCACTGTTCGCCCTTGCGCACGAGGTCGGTGTCGAGATCCGGAATCGCGAAGCCGCGCCGCACGCGCAGCCAGAGGTCGGTGCGCGCGGCCTCGTCATCAAGGTTGATCCCGGTGCCTGCCATGCGCGCGGCGCGCTTGGCGGCCGCCATCTGTGACGGCTGCGGCGGGGACGCCGTTTGTGCGACAGGTGTCGGCGCAGCAAGGGAGGCATCTGGTGTCGATGGCGCCGCCGTGTCGGTAAGGCTTGGGGTTGCCGCGCAACCTGCGAGCAGCAGGGCGCCGATCAAGGCGAGCAGGCGCATCGTCATCGGGTGTTGTCCTTCCATTCGAGAGTTGTGGCGAGCGCGTCGAACGGGGCGCTGCCGGCCGCATGACGCGCAGCGACGGAGGATGCGGTCGTGCCTGCGCGCTGTTCGCTGTGACGGTGCGTCACTAGAATGCCAGCCACGGCCTGCGCCCCTGCGATCATCGCTGCATCCACCGGCGCTGCCTCTCCCGGACCGATGACGATCGCCACGCGGCGAACGTCGGGTGTCCAGGTTTTTTTATCGCTGATGGCGGCAGTGCAATTGAATTCATGATGCAAGACCGCGCGATTATAGGTTTGGCTCGCTGGTTGAAAACCCCTGCGGGCCGCTATTTGCTTGGCTGGGAGCAAGGCGAGCTCGATCAGGCGGTAGCCGACATCTTCGGATTCCATGCGCTGCAGCTCGGCCTGCCCGAACTCGACACCTTGCGCGCGAACCGCATGCCGCACCGCTGGATTGCACTCGACGCCACTGCAACGTCACCTGAAGGTCGCGCGCAGGCGTCAGCTGTTGCGCTGCTGCGCTGCGACTTCGAAGCGCTGCCGATCGACAGCCAGAGCCTGGATTTGATCGTCATGCCGCATACGCTCGAGCTCGCGCACGATGCGCACCTCGCACTGCGCGAGGTGGAGCGCGTGTTGCGTCCGGAGGGGCGTCTCGTCATCCTCGGCTTCAATCCGCACAGCCTGTGGGGGCTGCGTCAACGGCTAGGGCGACTGCGCCAGCGCCTGACGCATGGTGCCAGGCCGCTGTACCTGCCGAGCGAGGGTGAGTTCATCACCTACCGCCGCCTGCGCGATTGGCTGCGCCTGCTGAGCTTCGAGGTCGAAGGCGGGCGCTTCGGCTGCTACCGCCCACCCTTCACGTCGGAGAAGGGCTTGACGCGATTTGGATGGATGGAGCGCATGGGCGATCGCTGGTGGCCGGTTTTCGGCGCGGTGTATTTTCTTGTCGCCGTCAAGCGCGTGCGCGGCATGCGTCTTGTCGGCCTCATCAAGCAACAGCGCGCCCCAGCCAACACGGCGCCTGCGGTCGTTGCGAACAACCGGGAAGCGGCGTGACGACAGCCCGGCAAGAAGCATCCCCAGCCATCCGCCGCCCACTCGTGACGATCTACACCGACGGTGCGTGCAAGGGCAACCCTGGACCCGGCGGCTGGGGTGCGTGGCTCAGCGCCGACGGCCACGAGAAGGAACTCTGCGGTGGCGAGAAACTGACGACAAACAACCGCATGGAGCTCACCGCGGTGATCGAGGCACTCGCCTCGCTCAAGCGCGATTGCACGGTCACGATCCACACCGACAGCGA
>JBDTSN010000434.1:0-3103 GCA_039931145.1 Burkholderiales bacterium
ACTCCTTGACCCAGCCCGGCTCGCGCTTGGGCAGGTCGCCGCGCATCGGGAACGGCGTGTCGGGCAGGTTCAGTGTCTTTCGATAGTCGGCGGCGGGCTTGTCAGCCATGATGTGTCCTTGCGAGCGGGTCGCTTGCGGATCGCTCCGGAGAAGAGATGCAGGGTCGGGTGGCGCGGCGCCGGGCTCGGACCTGCGCGGGCGGCCCCGGTTGGCCGGGCCGGCGCCGCGCCGTCAAATTCGGTCGCGCGTCGTCTGCCGGCGCTCTGCCGCGTGCGCGGCGAGATAGGCACGCGCATCGTCCACGTCGCGCCGTATCGCGGCGGTGAGCGCTTCGAGCCCGTCGAAGCGGGCCTCGTCACGAATCTTGTGCAGCAGTTCCACGCGCACGAGTTTACCGTAGCCCCCCTCGCGGCCGAGGGCTGCGGGCCAGTCCAGGCAATAGACTTCGAGCGTCACCCGGCCTGCGGATTCGATCGTCGGCCGCACGCCGAGGCTCGCGACACCGGCAAGCGGTTCATCGGCGAGCCCGAACACCTCGACGACAAAGATACCCATCGCCGCCGCGCGCGCGTGCGGGAAGCGCAGGTTCAGCGTCGGAAAGCCGATATCGCGGCCGAGCCGCCGCCCACGAGTGACGTGGCCGCTGATGCTGTACGGTCTGCCAAGCAGCGCGGCCACGTCGTTCATGCGGCCGTTGGCGAGTGCGTCGCGCACCGCCGAACTACTGACGCGCAGGCCGTGCACCTCGTAGCTGTTCATGCGCGCGACGTCGAAGCTGCCGCGGCGGCCAGCGGCGTCGAGCATCGCGTAGTCGCCGGCGCGCCGCGCGCCGAATCGGAAATCGTCGCCGACGAGCACGTAGCGTGCGTGCAGCCCGGCGAGGAGCACGTCGTCGATGAAGGCCTGCGGCGACTGGCTCGCGAAGCGCGCGTCGAAGCGCATCACGACCGCCTGATCGATGCCGCAGCGATCCAGCTCGCCGAGCTTGTCGCGCAGCGTCGCAATGCGCGCCGGTGCCAGTTCGGGCTTGCCGGCAAGTGCGGCGAAATGGTCGCGCGGGTGCGGCTCGAAGGTCAGCACCGAAGTCGGCAGCCCGCGATGCTTCGCCTCGGAGCGCAGCAGCGCGAGCATCGCCTGATGTCCGCGGTGCACGCCGTCGAAGTTGCCGATCGTGACTGCACAGACGGGTGCAATGCCGGGGTGATGAAAGCCGTGAAAGACCTGCATGCGACGATTATCAGCCGCGGGGTCCGCGGGCATCGATGCCTAGCCATCCTCGCGCCAGAAGCGCTCCATCGCGAGGTAGGTGTAGGAGGCTGACCAGCCGATCAGCAACAGACCGTTCAGTGTCTCGGTGCCGGCGAGCAGGCGTACCGGCCCGAAGGGCACCAGGTCGCCAAAGCCGAGCGATGTGTAGGTCTCGGCCGAAAAGTACAGGCAGTTGATGAACGAAAACCCGAGCGTGCCCGCCAGTCTCCCGACGCCGAGCTCGCCGACCAGCACGAACAGCGCCACGCCATAGACGGCAATTTCCAACGCATGTGCGACGAAGGCGGTGAATATCACGACGAGCAGTTTGCTGCGGTTTGGAATCCGCAGTGCTGGCAGGCCACGGCTCAGCCCCCGCAAGGCTTCGTAGTGGATCACCGTCGTCGTCGAGATCAACAGCGCGCAGGCAAGGATGACGAGCAGCATGGGCGGGGTCAGCGGCGTGGTTCTGGCGAAGGGAGGATGGGCGGCGTACTTCGAACGGGTGCGATTCGATCAGCGGGCGAGAGTTTCGTTCGTCGTCATGCCTTGGCAACGGCAGGCCCCAGCACGTCCTGTGGGCCCGCGAGCCAGCGCCATTGTCCGGGCGCCAGGTCGGGCGGTAGCGCAAGCGCGCCGAAGCGGCTGCGGTGCAGGCCGACGACCGTATTGCCGGCCGCGGCCAGCATGCGCTTGACCTGGTGGTACTTCCCTTCGAGCAGCGTTATGCGCAACGCGCGCTCGCCCGTCTGTTCACAGGCCGCGGCGCGCACCGGCAGTGGATCGTCGTGCAGCACGACGCCCTGCAGCAGGTCTTCGATCTGCCGGTCGGTGACTGGATCGGAGGTCTTGATTTCGTAGACCTTGGGCACATGCTTCTTCGGCGATGTCAGGCGGTGGATCAGCGCGCCGTCGTCGGTCAGCAGCAGGAGGCCGGTCGTATCTGCGTCGAGCCGGCCGATCGGCTGCACGCCGCGCCGGCGCAGCGGCGGCGGCAGCAGATTCATCACGCTCGGGTGGTGCTTGGGCTTTTGCGAGCACTCGTAGCCGGCCGGCTTGTGCAGCAGCACGAGCGCCTTCGCATGCACCGGCCAGTCTTGGCCTTGAACGTTCAGCACGAGGCCCGCGGGATTGAACTCGGCCGCGGGATCGCCGATGACTTGCCCACCGATGCGCACCGCTCCGAAGTGCACGAGCGCATCGCACTCGCGCCTGGCGCCGAAGCCTTGGGTGAACAGGATCTGCGCGAGGTGCATGTTGCAGCCGCTACATAAACGCCGCGCGTCTTGTGGCACGTGCGAGCGCGCGCAGAGGGTCTGGCCGACCCGGCCGCGCGCGTTTCGCTCGCCTACTTCGCCATCGCCTTTTCCCAGACGACGTTCGTCACCGCGTCGGGGCCGGGATCCTTCTTGATCACCGGCGCGCTGCCGCCCGACAGCAGCACCTTCACCGTGCGCTTGTAGGCCGCAGGATCGAGCTCGCCCATCTTCGGTGTGCCGGCGGTCGTGATCAGCTTGGCGACGTTCTCCAACATGCGCTTTTGCACTGCGGCGGTCGAGCCGCCCGACATGTCGGCGGCGAGCACGATCTTCACCGCTTCATCCTGGTGCTTGATCGCGTACTCCCAGCCCTTGAGCGAGGCCTTCACGAAGCGCGCTGCCTTGTCAACGAAAGCGGGGTCCTTCAGCTTCGGTCCGAGCGCATAGAGCCCATCCTCGAGCATCGCAACGCCCTGGTCTTCATAGAAGAAGGTGACGAGCTGATCGGGCTTGACGCCGGCGTCGATGATCTGCCAGTACTCGTTGTAGATCATGGTCGAGATGCACGCCGCCTGGTTCTGCAGCAGCGGGTCGA
>JBDTSN010000435.1:0-3086 GCA_039931145.1 Burkholderiales bacterium
ATCGACGCGGTAGTCGATCTCGTCGGCGCTAGCCACCTCCAACCACTGCGCGTCGGGGCCGAAGCGCGCCTCGCCGGCGAGGTCGAGCGTCAGGTGCACGCCGAGCCACGCATCCTGCGGCATCGGATAGATGAGACGCCGAAACGGCGAGCGGCCGGCAAGCGCGTAGTAGCTGCCCTTGCTAAAACGAGCCCGCGGCACGTGGTGTGACGCCAGCCCGTCGAAGCGCGCCGCGAGCGCAGGCGCAAAGAGCCCGGCGGCGTTGACGACGAGACGCGCGCGCAACGTGGTCGGCTCGGCGCCGCCGACCTCGACCCGATGGCCCTCATCACCACATTGGATACCTTCTACCGGCGAGCGCAGGACGACGGCGCCGTCGGCGCGCTCGATGTCACCCTGCAGCGCGAGCATCAACCCGTGGCTGTCGATGATGCCGCTCGACGGCGAGAGCAGCGCCGCGTCGCAGCGCAGTGCGGGCTCGAGCGCAACCGCCTCGGACGCACTCAGCAATTCCAGGTCGGTGACACCATTCGTGCGCGCGCGCTGCGCGAGTGCCAGCAAGCCTTCGGCCTGTTCCGGCGAAGTCGCGACGACGAGTTTGCCGCAGCGGCGATGCTCGACGCCATGCGACGCGCCGTACGCATAAAGCCGCTCGCGACCGGCGACGCACAGCCGCGCCTTGAGCGAACCCGGTGTGTAGTAGAGCCCGGCATGGATCACTTCGCTGTTGCGCGAGCTGATGCCGGTGCCGATCGCCTCCTCGCGCTCGAGGACGAGCGTCTCGAGCCCACGCTGCGCGAGCGCGCGCCCGACCGCAAGGCCGACAACGCCTGCGCCGATGACGATCGCGTCGACGCTGTCCATGCTCAGAGGGAGTAGCGCGCCACCGCCCGTGCAAGCCGAGCCCGGATTGCTGCGCGCAGTTCACGCGGCTCGACGACCTCGACATGCTCGCCGTGGCGCAGCACGTCCATCAGCAACTCGGTGTCGTCGGCATAGGGCACTCGCAACTCGTAGCGCCCGTCGTCCAGCCAGCGCGCAAGCTGGTCAGCGTGCCAGACCTCCTTCGAAACCCACGGCGCGACGTCGGCATCGAACACCAGCGTCGCCCGGCGCGCCGCCTTGCCGCTGAAGATGCCGTAGGCGCCATCAAACTCGGCCTCGATCGTCTTCATCGCAACCGCCTTCGCGGCCTGCTCCAGCACCTTTGCCTCTTCGATCGCGTCGAGCGCGAAGCGCCGCAGCGCCTCGGTCTGGTGGCACCATGCATCGAGGTACCACATGCTGCGGTAATGCACGAGGCGTAGCGGCGAGACATCGCGCACCGACGACGCGCCCTTGCTGCGCGTCAGGTAGCGCATGCGGATGCGCCGGCGCTTGAGCAGCGCGCTGCCGACGAGTTCGAAATAACGGCTCGGCACGGGTCGCGCGGCGGCACTGACGATGCGCACGCGCTGCGTCATCTGGCGCGCCTCGGCAGCGTCGGCGCCGAGCATGGCGTCGAGCTTGTCCTGCATCGGCTGCAGATGGCGGCCCAGCACGCCGTCAGCGTCGAGGCCGGCGATCAGCTGGTGCATCGTCAACAGCGCATGGATCTCCGATTCGCTGAACCAGATGCCCGGCAACTCGTGCGGCGCGCCACGCGCGGAAGCGTCTGCCGCGAAGCGATAGACGTCGTCGCCCCGGTCATAGACGATCGGCGCGTCGAGCCGGTCGCGCAGGTATTGCAGATCGCGCTTGAGCGTTGCAGGCGATACATCGAGCGCCTCGCGCAGCGCTTTGAAGCTGACGCCGCCACGATTGCGGATCAGCAGTTCGATCTTGTAGAAGCGTTCGGTACGATCCATCAAACTTGAGTCAGGTGCGGCAACGAATGAAGCTCACTGCGTGAGCCCATGCCGGAGTGATGAATTTTCGCATGAGCTTTCTGGTACAGGAACAGCAGGGTCGACAGTGCCTGGCGGTGAGTGAAAACCGCCACCTGGCATTCGGCCGCCAGCAAGAAGAGAAAGGCCTCGTCCTCGGGCTGCTCCATCTCGAGCGGGTGGCGCATGCGGTGGAAGCGAACAAGGGCGCGCACCCAATGGACATAAGCCTGCTCTGTCCTTATGCTGTAGTGCGCCGTGCCACGCATCAGAACTGCAGTGCTGTCAGCCTTGCTACGCTGCAGAGTTGATGCCGACACTAGGCCTCGCAACAAACCGATCCTGGTCCTTGCTACCAGCTGGAGACGAGACATGATCACCGGTTCTTGCCTATGCGGCGAAGTTTCGTTCGAATTGACAGGCGCTTCTGAGTTCATGAACCACTGTCATTGCCGCATGTGTCGCAAGGCGAGCGGTGCCTCGTTTGGCACCTTCTTGCATGCCAAAGGCAAAGACTTTCGCTGGATCAGTGGCCTTCCCAGCATACAAACGTACGAGTCGTCGCCCAAGAACTTCCGTCCCTTTTGCTCGAAGTGTGGCTCCAGGGTTCCCGTCCTTGAGAACAACGAGGCCGAAGTGATCATCCCGGCGGGAGCCTTGGATGGCGACCCTCAGTCACGGCCCATAGTGCATTTCCACGTTGATTCCCGGGCACCATGGGACGAGATTCACGACGGCGTACCTCAGTTCGCAGAGTATCCCGACGAGCAGTTCTGGCAGGGCGTGTTTCCAAATCAATAAGTGCGACGCATGCCCGCGCGGGCAGGTGGTGCACCTGACGTCGGGCCGAAGTTCTTTGAAGACGTCGCTTCCGTCATCAATGCGGGCTGTCCGCCAGGCAGGGCTGCACTGGTTGCCGTCATGAGCCGGTATGGCCTGGTACCGGCCGCCCCGCGATGACGCCTAACTCATTCGCTAGACCGACATCCCCACTTGCGCGAGAGGAGAGTCATGAGCAAAGTATTCGTCAACATTGGACTTAGCCTCGACGGCTACATGGCACCGGAAGGAATGACCATGGGCAAGCCTGAGTACAAGAACTGGGGCGCTAAGTGGGGTGCGATGATGGCCTGGATCATCAATCAACAGTATTTCCGCGAGAACCTCCTCAAGCTCGGACCAGGGGGAGAGACCGGCCCGGTCAATGACCTGATTCGCAGC
>JBDTSN010000436.1:0-3081 GCA_039931145.1 Burkholderiales bacterium
CATCGGTTCCGGCCACAACGGCCTCGCCTGTGCCGCCTATCTCGCCAGGGCCGGCGCGAAGGTTCTCGTGCTGGAGAGCAGCGCGCGCATCGGCGGCAGTTGCCACACCGCCGAGGCGACGCTGCCCGGCTTCAAGCACAACATCTGCTCGGTCGTCCACACGCACATCCCGCTCAGCCCGGTGTACCGCGATCTGGAGCTCGAACGCCACGGCGTGCGCTATGTCTATCCGGATTCCCTGCGTGCGACGATCTTCCCCGACCACCGAAGCATCGTGATGCATCGTGAGCCCGAAAGGATGGCGGCGGAGATCGCCAAGTTCTCGGCCCGGGACGCGAAGACCTACACGCAACTGCTCGCAAACTACGGCGAGTTCATCGACCTGACCTTCCTGCCGATGATGTATTCGCCGCCCCTGCCGCCATCGCTGCAGACGGCGCAGCTCGAGCAATCCGAAGAAGGCAGGACGCTGTTGCAGTGGCAGGCGAGCACGCCGGTGCAACTGCTCGACGAACTCTTCGAGTGCGAGCAGGTGAAGGTTCATTTCCTGACTCGCATGACGGTGCTCGGATTTGCACCCGATCAGCATGGCCTGGGATGGATCTGCCTCTTTCGCATCCTCAAGGGCGAGGCGCCGATCTGTGTCGGCGGCTCCCAGCAGTTGGCGCAGGGGCTCCGGAACGCGTTGGAGGCGCACGGCGGCGTCGTGCAGACAGGTGTCGGCGTCAAACGCATCCTGATGAGTGGCGACCGGGCAACCGGCGTTGAGCTGAACGACGGCACGCAGCACCATGCTGCGAAGGCCGTCATCACGAACGTCGAGCCCAAGCAGAGCTTCCTCGAGCTCGTCGGCGAAGAGTTGCTTCCGCCGACCTTCGTCACCCGGGTCAAGAACTACCACGCGCGCGGCCGCTCGCTGATGGTGCTGCACCTCGCGCTGTCGGAGCCGCCGCAGTACCGGGCCGCGGTGCAGAACCCACCTGCGAACCGCGCATTCAGCCAGGAGATGTTCGGTGCGACGATGGCCGAACAAGTGCTCGCCTACCAGCAGATCGCGCGCGGCGAGCCGCCGCGCAAGGAAATGCTTCAGATCTGCATGCCGACGCTCTACGATCCTTCGCAGGCGCCGCCGGGCAAGCACACGGCCGTCGTCTGGCAATACGCACCATACGAGGTCGCGCCCGACGGGCCGCAAGGCTGGAAGATCATACGAGAGGAGTACGCCGCGCATCTGCTGGAACTGTGGCGCTCGTATGCGCCGAACATGACGCGAGACAAGATCCTCGCAATGACGATCCAGGACCCGACCGACACCGAGCGGCACAACCTCAACATGGTGAACGGCGTCGATGTCGTCGGCGACATGACTCCCGACCAGATGGGTTACTTCAGGCCGTTTGCCGGCTGGTCGAACTACCGCTCGCCCGTCGAGGGGCTCTACATGTGCGGCGGCTTCTGCCATCCTGGCGGCGGCGTGCATGCGGGCGCGGGGCACAACGCGGCGACGGTGATCGCGGAGGACTTCAAGCTCCACAAGTGGTGGCCCTGATGCCCAGGCGCGAGGCGAGCATCGAGGTCAACACGAGTCCTGCCGAGTTATGGACGTTCATTCGCGACTTCGAATCCCTGTGCACCTGCATTCCAGGCGTCGAGCGCATCGAGCTGGTGGACGACCGGACCGCGGTGTTGACGGTGAGAGAGAAGGTCGGCATCGTGCCCATGGTTGTCGCGCTCAGGGCAACCATAGAACGTGAAGACCCGCCACGCAGCCTGCACGCGATCGCCACCGCGGAGCATCTCACGATGACGATCGACGTCGCGTTGCAGGGCGTCGGGCAGAGAACCGCGTTGCACACCGTGTTCGATGTCACCGGCGCGGGGCCGCTAAGGCCGATCGTCGACAACTTGTTCGAGCGCCGGGCGACCGAGCGCACCGCCCAGTTCACCGAGAATCTGGGCAAGCGCTTCGGCGCCGGTGCGCCTTCAAGTGCGTCGGAGCAACCTCAATCCACGGACCCGGCGAAGGGCTGGCTCGGCCGGGTTGTCGAGTGGCTTCGCACCCTGCTCTCATGGCGGTCGGATTGAATGACAGGCAGTTCGGGATTGGCATTCACCGGCCGCACTCGTCGAGCGCGCGGCGCTGCCGTAGGATGAGACGCTGAGATTGCAGATCAGCCCACACAATCACCCATCAACGAATCACAGCGACCATGACCACGCACCGACTCGGCCTCATCATGCACGGTGTCACCGGGCGCATGGGCATGAACCAGCATTTGATCCGCTCGATCATCGCCATCCGCAACGAGGGCGGCGTCACGCTCGCGAACGGCGACAAGGTCATGCCCGACCCGGTGCTGATCGGCCGCAACGCCGAGAAGATCGGCGCACTCGCGCGCGAGCACGGCATCACGCGCTGGGGCATCGACCTCGACGCCGCACTCGCCAACCCGGACGACACCGTCTTCTTCGACGCCGGCACGACGCAGATGCGGCCGACACTGCTCGCCAAGGCGCTGCGTGCAGGCAAGCACGTGTATTGCGAGAAGCCGATCGCGACCAATCTGAACGAGGCGGTCGAGATCTGCCGTCTCGCCAAGGATGCGAACAAACGCTCGGGCCTGAAGCACGGCGCGGTGCAGGACAAACTCTTCCTGCCCGGCCTGCGCAAGCTCGACATGTTGCGCCGCGCCGGCTTCTTCGGCCGCATGCTGTCGGTGCGCCTCGAGTTCGGCTACTGGGTGTTCGAGGGCGACCTGCAGCCGATTCAGCGCCCAAGCTGGAACTACCGCAAGCAGGATGGCGGCGGCATGATCCTCGACATGATGTGTCACTGGCGCTACGTGCTCGACAACCTGTTCGGTGAAGTGCAGTCGGTCTCCTGCCTTGGCGCGACACACATCCCGAAGCGCTGGGACGAAGCGGGCGATGAATACGAGGCGACCGCCGACGACGCCGCCTACGCAACGGTGCAACTGAAAGGCCACAACGGCGAGCCAGTCGTCGCCCAGATCAACATGTCGTGGGTGACGCGCGTGCGGCGCGATGACCTCGTCACCTTCCACGTCGACGGCACCCTCG
>JBDTSN010000437.1:0-3071 GCA_039931145.1 Burkholderiales bacterium
GCTTCTACCTGACGAGCGCACCGATCGCGACCGTCAACTGGCAGGCCGAGGGCGAAAAGTGGACGGTGCCGCTCGGCGGTGGCATCGGAAAGATCTTCCACCTGGGCAAGCTGCCGGTGAACACGCAGGTTTCGGCTTACTACAACGTGGTGCGGCCGGACGACGCGGCGAACTGGCAGCTGCGATTGCAGGTGCAGTTCATGTTTCCGAAGTAGCGCGCATCGGCTGCCGCAACACGGGCGAGTATCTGCTCAGGTAGCAACCCGCCGCCGCACCACCACGCCGACGGCCGCGAGGCCGGCAAGCATCAGCGCCCACGTGCCCGGCTCCGGCACCGGCGTCGCGACGCGCCAGTCGATGCCGCTGCCCGACAGGATCTGGTAGTCGTCACGCAGTTCGCCGCCGATGAGCACGCCGCGCGTGCCGAGGAAGCGCATCGTGTGCAGGAAGTCGATTTCCGCCGTCACGACGCGTGTAATTCCGGTCGCCGCCGAACGCTGGCCGGCGTAAAGGCTGCCATATGCGCCCCATACGAACGAAGTGCCGAGCGTCACCGGCACCGCGAAGGTGACGACGTCGATCACGCCGCGCGAGAGTTCAGTGGTCCAGTCCGGCGACGTGACGCCCCACCGCACGCGCTGACGGTCGGTCGTGAAGAGGTCGGAGCCCCCCGGATTGAAACCCGACACAGAGCGCATGAGCTCGGTCTTGTTCTTGTACGCGGTGGCATGGAAGCCCGTCGCGCCGCCGATGGTGTGCAGCGCGCCACTGACAGCCACGTCGAACAGCCAGACCGCGCTGCCCGACATGCCGTCGATCGTCACTGTGCTGCTGTCCGACCAGCCGCCATTGGCGGCGCCCTGGGCGAAGGAGGTGTTGGCCGGTGAGGCGTTGGTGGCGGCCAAGCGCACGAGTCCCATCGACGCGCTGCCCTGCGCGGTGTTGGCGATGTTCGGTGCGGCGAAACTGGCCGATGCCGTCCCGCTGCCATTGGCACCGCTGAACTCCATCGCGTTGCAGCTGTACTTGCCGGCGTAGGCGGGATGGCTCCAGCTGGCGGCCAACTCGTTGCCGTAGGCCTTCACGTTGTCGCTGGCGATGCTGGCCGCGCAGGCGGCAACGAAGCCGCCCGGGGGCGAGACGTCGGACTGCTTCGGCGCAGCGAACGCGGGCAGCGCGGCGGCGATGCTGGCGGCGAGGACGAGGGCTTGCGTTTTCATCTTCTGCTCCTGGGGTGGGTGCGGCAGATGCCGCTGTAGTTGACTGTGCCGACCGGCCGTTGCGGCGCCGTTGCGGGCGTCAGCGCAGGCCACCCTTGGGCGGGTGCGGCGCCTGGTGTTCGTACAAGCAGAGGTAGCGCGCGAGCTCGAACGGGCTATCGAATTCGCGCACCGACGCGTCGGCATCGACGAGGCGCGCATGCCAATTCGAGTCGCGCCGCCAAAGGCTCAGCAACATCACGCGCGGCGGCACGGGGGTCGCGGTGGAGGGTCGCTTATCCATGGTCGAGCGTGGAGAGTGGCGGCCGCGCGGGCATGCCTGCACAAGAATGCGGCACGCGCGAGAACGGCTGAAACGGCGCGCAGCCCTGTGGAGCGACGGAGGGGTCTTGCATCGAGATCGATCCCGGCTTGACGGGTCCAATCGACCCGATGCATGACGATGCGCTGCCGCCGTTGCGGCGCCGTTGCGGCGGACTTGCAGGTCGTCAGCGGAACCAGCCGATGAATGCAGCCTGCTGCGGCGGATGCGCCTGCAGGCTCGCCGCCACCTTGGCGCCGACGCTGTCGGGCGCGCCCGCCTCAGCCATCTCACCCGCCTCCCGCGCCACTCGTAGCGCCTTGGCGATCGACAGGGCCGAGATCGCATGCAGTGTCGGCGCTGCCAGCGCAGTCCGGGCTTGGGCCAGCAGCTCGGGCTGCGGCGCACCGTGAAGGGACTGTGCGCCGAGACGGATCGCCAGCGCGCGGGCCCGGATCTCCTCGTTGACACCCGGTGCGTCGGCACCAGGCAGAAGATCGAGCGCCCGCGCGGGATCGCTCTCGGCCAGCGCCAATTCGGCGCTGACGAGGGCGAGGCGCGCACGCACCATGTCGTTGCTGATCGCCTCCGGGTCGCCGAGCGCCGCCAGCGCCTTGCGCGCCGCCTGACTGAAACCGGCAATCAGCTCGAAATTCGCCTGCGCCACGCGCATCTGGCTGGCGAGCTGCGGCATCTGTTGCAGGGCCTCGTCGCTGATCGCGGCCAGCAGCCGTTCAGCGCAGCCCCGCTCGCCGAGCAACGCGAAGAGCTCGAGACAGGTCAGACCGACCGCCGCCACGGCCACCGGCTCACCAACCGCGAGCGCGTCGTCGAGTGCGGCCTGAGCATGTTGCCAGGCAGCGCCCAGGTCGCCGAGCGCCATCTGCGCATCGACGAAGGCCAGGTGCACCATCACGCGCAGTTCGGAATGCTGCATCGGCGGTGTCAATCGCCAGATCAGGTTCGCCACCTCGATCACCTGCGCCGGCCGGTCGCGCATCGAGTGCAGACAGCACAGGTTGTAGAGCGTTGCGCGCTGCATCCCGACCAGGCCGAGACGGCCGAAGTGGTCAGCGGCCAGACTCAGCTCGACCTCGGCGGCGTCAAGGTCGCCGAGTTCGATCAGGAACACGCCCCGGCGGGAATGCCCCCGGGCCACGCCAAACGCATCGCCAGACGCGTGCGACAGTGCGATTGAAGCCTCGGCATGACCGAGCGCTGCCCGCGGCCTGCCGGCCAGATGTTCGGCCATCAGTAGCGAGTCGAGCAAGCTCGCGCGCGCACTGCCCTGCAACGCCGGCATCGACAGCGCGTCCTGCGCCGTCGCCAGGGCCTCGTCGACGCGGCCGAGTTCGCGCAGCGCGTCGACGCGCGCATGTAGGGCGAGCGCCTGCTGCGATTCGTTCAGCGAACCGGGCAACGAATCCAGCAGGGCCAGCGCTTCGGCAGAACGGTCGCCGCGCGCCAGTTCACCCGCCACCGCGATCAGCGCATCGCTGCGCTCGCCGGCCGTGAGCGTGCCGCTGTCGGCAAGCGCGCGCAGCGCGGCT
>JBDTSN010000438.1:0-3065 GCA_039931145.1 Burkholderiales bacterium
GCTGCCGCAATCACAACCACAACCACCGCGACCGCAATGCCCGACATGGTCGCTACGCCGGCGCTCGCGGACGACGACATCCTGCACTTCCCGCGCGGCGCGGCGGCCGGCGACTGCGTGCACGCCGTGTTCGAGTGCATCGATTTCAGCTCACCCGCGCTCTGGCCGCAGGCCATCGCCGACACACTGCGCGAGCACGGCACGGCCTTGCCCGCAACGGTCGGCCCACAGGGCATGGCGCTCCGCGAACGGATGCTGCTGCGCATGCTGGGCGACGTGCTGCAAACGCCGCTGCCGGTTGGCCGCACACAGCCGTTGATGCTCGCCGACGTGCCGCTCGCGCGGCGCCTGAACGAGCTCGAGTTCCACCTGCCTTCGCATGCGCTGGAGGCTGGCGCGCTGAACGACGCGCTGTCCATGCTCGGCGTCCCCATGCCGCGCCTCGCGTTTCGAACGCTGCGCGGTTATCTGAAGGGCTTCATCGATCTCGTCTTCGAGCACGAGGGGCGCTACTTCGTGCTCGACTGGAAGTCGAACCACCTCGGTGACACGCCGGCTGACTACGCTCACGCGGGCGTCGAGGCGGCGATGGTCGAACACGGCTACCACTTGCAGGCTCTCCTCTACTGCGTCGCGCTCGATCGCCTGCTGCGCAGCCGCGTGCCGGGCTACGACCCGGCGCAGCACTTCGGCGGCGCGATCTACCTCTTCGTGCGCGGCGTGCGGCCGGGGTGGCGTGATGCATCCGGTGCGCCGACCGGAGTGCGGATCCTGCGCCCCGCGCCGGAGGTGATCGCGCGCATGTCGGCATTGTTCGACGAGAGGGCGGCATGAGCCGCGGCCACGTCGCCCCGAAGAGGGCACGCAGCGCATTGCACGGCAAGGGAGCACGCCCATGAACGCCGACGAACGCGACCCGATCGCCACGCCAGCGCTCGCGCTGGCCGAAGGCTTCGCGCGCCATGCAAGCGACTGGTCGCGCGCGCAGGGCGCCGCCGAGCCCATCGTCCGCGCGGCAGGGCTTGCGGCGCGCACGGCAAGCCTGGCCCTCTCCGACGGCCACGTCTGCGTGATGTTGCGCGAGCTCCCGCCAGTACCCAGTGCGGCGGGCGCGACGGGCGACGCGGGCGCGGCAGGCGCGGCCGGTGTGGCCGCTACGCTGGGTGCACTCGGTGTGCCCGGTACGCCCGGTGCTGCCGATGCATCCCATGTGCCCGGTGAGCACGGCACACGCGGTGCGTCGGCCGACGCGGATACGAGCACCTGGCGGCAGACGCTGCTTGCGTCGCGCGTCGTCGGCACGCCCGACGCGCCGGGTGCGATGCCGCTCGTTCTCGACGCCGATGGCAGGCTTTATCTGCACCGCTATTTCGATTACGAGCGCCGCCTCGCCCAGCGCCTGCTGCGTGCTGCCGAATCCGCTGTGCCGATCACCGACGCTGGCCAGCGCGCCGCGCTGCGCACGCAGCTTGCCGAACTTTTCGCCGCCAACACTGCCCGCCTCGCTGGCGAAGCCGACTGGCAAATGATTGCTGCCGCGCTCGCGCTGCGCAGCCGGCTCACCGTCATCAGCGGCGGGCCTGGCACTGGCAAGACGACGACCGTCGTCAACCTGCTCGCCTGCCTGCTGGGGCAGAACCCGGGCTGCCGCATCGCGCTCGCCGCGCCGACCGGCAAGGCCGCAGCGCGCATGAGCGAGGCGATTCGCGAACGCGCCGCGCACCTGCCCGAGGCGATCCGCACGCGTTTGCCCGCCGAGGCCTCGACCATCCATCGCCTGCTCGGCGTCACGCCGCGCGGCGTCACGCACCACGCCGGCAATCGGCTGCCGATCGACGCGCTCGTCGTGGACGAAGCATCGATGCTCGACCTCGCACTTGCGACGCGTCTCCTCGAAGCGGTGCCCGAGGGCGCGCGCATCGTGCTGCTCGGCGACAAGGACCAGCTCGCCGCCGTCGAATCTGGCGCGGTGTTCGCCGAACTCTGTACCGACCCGACGCTCTCGGCCGCGTGCCGCGACGACCTGGCCGATCTGTGCGGCATCGCCCCCGAGCGCATCGTTGCACCCGCCGCCATCGAGACGAGCCTGTCGAATGACGCGTCGGCACTACGAGATGACGCGACGCCGCGCGATGGATTGGCACGGCACGATGCGAACGCACTGCGCGGCGCAATGGTGCTGCACGACGCCACGGTCTGGTTCACGCGCAACTTTCGATTCGACGCGGAGTCAGGCATCGGCCGACTCGCCGCAGCTATCAACGCCGGTCGCGCCGATGCTGCGCTTGCGATCCTCGGCGACGCCGTTGGCGAGACGCAGGGCGGCTCTCAAGGAAACGCCGGGCCGCCCCAAGTTTCCTTGTTCCCCCTCGGGGGGGCGGACGCCGCGAGGCGGCGGCCTTGGGGGCAATCAGAAGCCGAGCTGCAATGGCTGGACGACGACTCGGCGCAGCTTTCGCCCACGGCGATCGAGCGCCTCGCGAACGGCTATGCGCCGTTCTTCGATGCGGTGCTGCGCGACGCGGCGCAGCCGTCGCTGATCACCGACGCGTTCAGCCGCTTTCGCGTGCTGTGTGCGGTGCGCGAAAGCGCGCGCGGCGTCGCCGCCGTCATCGATGAACTGACGCAGCGCCTGCGCGAGCGCCTCGGCGCGCTCGATCGCAATCCGCGCTCGCCGTGGTTCCCCGGAAGGCCGGTGCTCGTGCGGCGCAACGATGCGGTGTTGAAGCTCTTCAACGGCGACGTCGGCATCACGCTGCCCGACGCAAACGGTGATCTGTTGGTGCACTTCCCGCAGTCGGAGGGCGGATCGCGCACGATCGCCCCGCTGCGCCTGCCGGAGCACGAAACGGCATTCGCGATGACCGTGCACAAGGCACAGGGATCGGAATTCGACGCCGTGTTCGTGCTGCTGCCGGGGAAGGCGAATCGCGTGCTGACGCGCGAGCTGCTCTACACCGCCGTCACGCGCGCGCGCAAGCGCGTGACGCTGTGCGCAGGGGCGGCCATGCTGACCGCTGCGATCGAGGCCAGGACACGGCGCCATTCGGGCCTGCTCGCGCGGC
>JBDTSN010000439.1:0-3053 GCA_039931145.1 Burkholderiales bacterium
AGCAGCACAGGGAAGTCGGCGCAAAGCGCCGACCGCGTCGCGGGCGCGCCGTCGCCTGTCCGGGCACGCCTTTGCCGCTCGCAGATCCGAGCGATTTGCGAGCCGCGCGCGCGGCCGGAACGAAAGAGCAGCCTTCCAACCGGAACTTGCCCTCACTTGCAGGACGCACTGCGGATGACCGGCCGCAGCCGTTCGGCAGGCTCGGCAGGCTCGGTAGGCTCGGCAGATGCGGCTCGAAAGCCGCGCCCTCACCCCAGCCCTCTCCCAGAGCGAGAGGGAGCCCGGAAATATCGATGTCCGCGACTGCGTTCACTTCAATACCACCCGTGGATCAGCGAAGGTGTAGAGCACATCGGTCGCCAGGTTGACCGCCATCGTGATCAGTGCGAGGTAGATCGTCACCGCCTGGATGACGGGGTAGTCGCTGCGGTTCACTGCGAGCAGCACCTCGCGGCCGAGGCCGGGGATCGAGAAGAAGACTTCGATCAGGAACGAGCCGACGAAGATGCCCGGCAGCGCGACGGCGACGTTGGTCAAGATCGGGATCAGCGCGTTGCGCAGCACGTGGCTGAGCAGGACGACCGGCTCCGTCATGCCCTTGGCGCGTGCGGTGCGCACGTAGTCCTGGCCGATCTCGTCGAGGAAGAAGGTACGGTACAGGCGCGTTTGCGGCGCCATGCCGACGAACACCGCGAGCATCACCGGCAGCGGCGCATAGACCGTGAGGTTCGTCCACACGCTGTTGCTCCAGCCCTGAACCGGGAACCAGCCGAGCTGGAAGGCGAACACATACTGGCCGACGATGACGTAGACGAGAAACGAGACCGAGAGCGCGAGGGTCGAGACGATCATGATTGCGCGGTCGGTGAGCGAGCCGCGCATGTAGGCGACGAGCAGCGCCCCCGGAATCGCGAGCAGCGCGTCGAGCAGCAGAATTGGCGTCATCACCGTCAGCGTCGCCGGCAGACGCGTTGCGAAGAGCGTCGCGACCGATTCGTTCGTCGCCCAGCTGCGGCCCCAGTCGAACGTCGCGACCTGCTTCAGGAAGATGCCGAGTTGCACCCACAGCGGCTTGTTCAGGCCGAGCTGTTCACGGATCGAATCGACCTGCTCGGGCGTCGCGTTCAGGCCACCGAGGATCTCGGCCGGATCGCCACCGAAGAACTTGAACAGGAAGAAGACAAGGAGCACGACGCCGAGCAGCGTCGGCACCATCTGCCACAGGCGTCGGATCAGATAGGCCGCCAAGCGTTGCTACTCCTGCGTCGGTCGTTGCGTGCGCCGAGTCTAGGCCGACATCGGCCGGCGCCTTCCCCGCATTTGCCCTCGCGTTGCCTGGCGAGGCGACGCTTGTGCCCACACACTCGCGCCGAACGCTCGACTTCGGATCGCACCATGCGAGGCGCACTCGCATGGCGCCTCTGCCGCCGAGCGCCTAGGAGCCTGTCGGACTTGAGTTTGTTCGGCGCGCGTTGAGCGAAGCGGGATCGTTTTTCTGACCTCGCGCGGCGGATTCGACCGACGCGAGGCGCCTCGAGGGTCTGGTGGACGCCCTGGCGTCATCGCCAGACCTCAAGTGAGTGCATTCGCTCGGCATAGTGCCCCTTGTTCCTCACGCTGCTCGCAGCACATGCAGGCGCTTGATGTTCCAGGCCATCGTCACCAGCGACCACTCGCCGCGCGCTTGGTCCAACCCGCGCATGCTCATCTGGCGCCAGCCCATCACGCGCTTGATGATGCCGAACACCGGCTCCACGGTCTGCTTGCGCAGTCCATACAGTGCTCGACCTGTTTTCGTGCTCAGCCGATGGGCCATCTTGACCACCGGGTCGTCGCTCTCCGGCGCTGGCGCGTCCGCAGCGAAGCGCACAAGCACTGGAATGTGGTGGGATTCGCGCTTCATCGACAGCATGGGCTCGATTTCACGGCCCACGCAGGCCTGCACGTTGGCCTGGCTGTAGTAGCCCGTGTCGGCCAGCAAGGTCGAGATGCACCCCAGTGCCTGCGGCAGGGCCTCGACCTTATCGAGTACCGGCGCAATCTCGCGCTTGTCGTTGGGCGCCTGCGTGACGTGCGCTGTGATCACCAGCATCGTGGCGGTGTCGACTGCGGCCTGCGCGTTGTAGCTCTGCTCGAAGCCACCCCCCGAAGTCGGCATGATGCGCGACTCTTCGTCGGTGAGGTTGACTTGGTCGCCTGGCCTGGGTTCACTCGACGGTGGCTCGGGATCGGGGCCGCGAGGCTTCTTGCCTGCCTCGCGCTGGGCCTGGCGCTTGGCGCACTTGACCTCGTGCTCCTGCAGCTCGATCGCATGGCGCTCGGCCGCGCGCTGCTTGATCTTGTCCTTGGCTTGCGCCAGCGCGGCCAGGCGTTGCTCGCGTCGCGCGATCTCCGCAGGCACGTCCAGTCCATCATTGGCGGGCCGGTTGTCGCTGTCTTCGGCCAGCTTGAGCAGCAACTGCACCTCTTCGCGCAACTGAGCTTCGATCTTGTTGGCGTGTTCCCACGACAGCGCGCGGTGCTTGCTGGCGTTGGCCGCGATCTTGGTGCCGTCCAGCGCGATGGTGCCAAGTTTCAAGCATTTCATCTCGCGCGCCAGCATGAGCACTTGTACGAACAGCGCCTCGATCTGCGGCAGGAAGCGCCGCCGAAACGTGGCAATGCTGTCGTGGTCGGGTTGGGTGTTGGCGGCAATGAAGCGCATGGCCACCGAGTCGTGACAGGCGCGCTCGATCTTGCGGCTAGAGTGCAGCCCGGTGGCATAGCCGTAGACCAGCAAGCCCAGCAGCATCGCCGGGTGGTACGCATCGCTGCCGCGACCCGCATACTGGCGGGTCAGTTCGCTCAGGTCTAACTGATCGATGACCTCCACCACGAAGCGCGCCAGATGATTCTGGGGAAGCCACTCATCCACCGACGGTGGAAGCAGATACGCGGTGTCTCGATCGACGGCAATGAAGCGGCTCATGGGGTTGGCGGTTGGTGCAGCGTTGTCACGATTGTCTCGGCCTCCACTCCTTCGCGGTAGGCGTGAAAGCCCGACAGGCTCCTAG
>JBDTSN010000440.1:0-3043 GCA_039931145.1 Burkholderiales bacterium
GTCGCGCCATACATCATCGACAGGCCGTAGAGCAGGAAGCCGCTGGCGAGCGCGCCGAGGACGAAGAACTTCATCGCCGCTTCGGTTGCCGGCGGATGGTCGCGGCGCAGCGCGGTGAGCGCGTAGAGGCTGAGCGACATCAGCTCGAGGCCGAGATAGACGACGAGGAAGTTGTTCGCCGACAGCATCACGAGGATGCCGAGCAGCGAGAAGAGCGTGAGGCTGAAGAACTCGCCGTTCAGCATGTCGCGCTGCGCCGCGTAGGCGCGCGAATAGACGAGCACCGCCATCACCGCAAGGCAGGCGAAGAAGCCGAGCAGATGACCGAGCGGGTCGGAGACGACCATGCGCTCCATGCCGTAGAGAGTCAGGCCGGCGTTGAAGTCAGAGAAGTGCATCGCGGCAACGACAGCGAGCGTCAGCTGCGTCACGATGTACGTCGGCTTGTGCGCCGGATCGGTGACGAACAGGTCGAGCAGCGTGACGACGCACGCCATCGTCAGGAGGACGATCTCGGGGTAGATGGAGAGCCAGTTCATGTCTCAGCAGTCCCTGTTCAATTGAGCTTGGACACGGACACGTGACGCAGCAACTCGGCGACCGAGGTCTGCATCACATCGGTGAACGGCTTCGGGTAGACGCCCATCCAGAGTACGGCGGCGCCGAGCATGACGAGCATCAACACCTCGCGCGCGTTGATGTCGCGCAGCGCGCGCACCTCGTCGTTTCCGATCGGTCCAAAGTACACCCGCTTGACCATCCACAGCGTGTAGGACGCACCGAGAAAGAGCGCGAACGCCGCCAGCAGGCCGATCCAGAAGTCGAACCTCACCGATGCGAGGATCACGGTCCACTCGCCGACAAAGCCGGACGTACCGGGCAGGCCGACGTTGGCCATGGCGAAGAAGATGATGAACGCGGTAAAGACCGGCATCTTGTTGACGACGCCGCCGAAACGCGCGATCTCGTGCGTGTGCATGCGGTCGTAGAGGACGCCGATGCAAAGGAACATCGCGGCCGAAATGAAGCCGTGCGAGATCATCTGCAGCAGGCCGCCGGCGATGCCGAGATCGTTGAAGATGAAGAAGCCGAGCGTGACGAAGCCCATGTGCGCGATGCTCGAGTAGGCAATCAGCACCTTCATGTCCTTCTGCACGATCGCAACGAAGCCGATGTAGATGACCGCGATCAGCGACAGCGTGATGATCAGCCAGGCCCATTCGTGCGACGCGTCGGGCGCGATCGGCAGCGAGAAGCGCACGAAGCCGTACGCGCCGAGCTTGAGCATCACCGCGGCCAGCACCGCCGAGCCGCCGGTCGGCGCTTCGGGGTGCACCAAGGGCAGCCAGGTGTGCACCGGGAACATCGGCACCTTGACCGAGAACGCGGCGAAGAAGCCAAAGAAGAGCAGCGTCTGCGCCGTCATCGACAGCGGCAGAGCGTGCCAGGTCTGGATGTCGAAACTGCCACCCGACTTGTAGTACAGGTAGATCATCGCGATCAGCATCAAGAGCGAACCCGCGAACGTGTAGAGGAAGAACTTGAACGCCGCGAAGATGCGGTTCGGCCCGCCCCAGACGCCGACGATGATGTACATCGGGATCAGCGTCGCTTCGAAGAAGATGTAGAAGAGCATGCCGTCGAGCGCCGAGAAGACGCCGACCATCAGGCCCGACAGGATCAGGAACGACGCCATGTATTGCGCCACGCGGTCCGTGATCGCCTCCCAGCCGGCGATCACGATGACGAGCGTGATGAAGGACGTGAGCAGCACGAACCAGACCGAGAGGCCATCTACGCCCAGGTGGTAGTGCATGTTCAGGCGCTTGATCCAGGGCAGGTTCTCCTCGAACTGCATCGCCGCCGTCGTCGTGTCGAAGCCGGTGATGAGCGGCAGTGTGACGAGAAAGCCAGCCAACGCGGCGATCAGCGCCATCCAGCGAACGGCCTTCGCCTGCTCGTCGCTGCCGAGTGCGAACAACAGCGTGCCCGACACGATCGGTATCCAGATGGCGAGACTCAACAAACCCATGTTCTTGTTCTCCGTGTCCTCGGCGCCCGCAACGGGCCGCCGACGGCGCTTTCAAATGCCATGAGCCTGAGGGCGAAGTGCGCTTGCGGCCTCATCAGCGTGCAAGCAGGCCGTTGAGGAAGGGCCACAACTGCCATGTCATGAACCCGAAGAGGCCCAGGATCATGACGAGCGCATACCAGTAGAGGTAACCCGACTGCACGCGGCGCATCGCGCCGGCGACGGCGCCGACGGTGCGCGCCGAGCCATTGACGATCAGGCCGTCGATCAGGCCCATGTCCGTGCCGCGCCACAGCCCGCGACCGAGCAAGCGCGATCCGGCAGCGATGACGTTCTCGTTGAACCAGTCGAAGTAGTACTTGTTGTCGAGCACGCGGTAGATGAAGCCGGCACGCGCCTTGATCGCAACGGGGATATCGGGCCGCGCGATATAGCACAGCCAGGCCGTCGCAAAGCCGGCCAGTGCGAGCCAGAACGGCAGCGTCGTCACGCTGTGCAGCGCCATCGCCATGGGGCCATGGAATTCCTTGCCGAGTTCGTGCATCGCGCCATGGCGCGCCGCGTCGACAAAGATCGAATCGCCAAAGAAGCTGCCGTAGACCAGCGGGCCGATCGTGAAGTAGCCGACCACGACCGACGGAATGGCGAGCAGCACGAGCGGCAGCGTCACGACCCAGGGCGTCTCGTGCGGCGCGTGGCCGTGCCCGTGGTCATGGTCGTCCGGGCCAGGGAAGGGCTTGTTCTGGAAGCGCTCCTTGCCGTGGAAGACGAGGAAATAGACGCGGAAGGAATAGAGCGCGGTGACGAACACGCTCGCGATCACGGCGAAGTAGGCATAGCCGGAGCCTGCGATCTGGCTCAACTGCACCGCCTCGATGATCGTGTCCTTCGAATAAAAACCCGAGAAGAACGGTGTTGCGACTAGTGCGAGCGAGGCGAGCAGGAACGTGATCCACGTGATCGGCATGTACTTGCGCAGGCCGCCCATGTTGCGGATGTCCTGGTCGTGGT
>JBDTSN010000441.1:0-3033 GCA_039931145.1 Burkholderiales bacterium
AAGGCTATCGCCTGTTCGAGAAAGCGCTCGGCCTGCTCGAACCGTCGCAACGTCATGGCGAGCATGCCGAGCAGCCGATCGGCCGCCCCGAGCGAGGCCGTGTGGGCGCCGAACACGATGTTGCGTCCCGCGTACGGCAGCAGCAGATCGAACAGGATCGCGGCCCGATCGCGATCGTCGAGCCGGACGCAGACCTCGGCCAGGTAGGCGAGGCTCGCGATGCGGATTGCGTCGCTGGCCAGCGCGGCAAAGCCACCGATCGCGAGCTTGTCGAAGATCGCGCGCGCCGCGTCGAGGTCGCCGAGCTCTGCGTGCAGGATCGCCAGACCGGGGCGCCACGCGCCGCCGCCCGACGTCCGGTCGAGAAACTGGCGCAGCATCGGCGCAAGTTCGGCGAGCCGACCCTGATGGTGCCGCAGCGTGAACATCTGGACGCCGAAGATGCCGGCGGCGTTTGCGGGGTCGAATCGATTGCCGCAGCGCATGGCCTCGATCGCGAGCGGCTCGGCCTCGGCAAATCGCCCTTCGTGGGTCGCAATCATCGCCAGCGCGGCGAGCGCCACCGCGACGTTGAAGGGTTCCCGTGTCGCCTCTGAGGTCGTCAGATGCAGCCGCGCCGTGGCCGTCGCGGCGACGGTGTCGCCCGACTCCATCAGGTCGCCCGTGTGCCAGCCCGACAGATACGGCACGACCCATTCCGGATGGCCGGCGCGCCGCACCACCTCGATCGCCTCGTGCGCGACCTCGATGCGCAGCGCGAGGCGGTCGGGGAACCAGCGTCCGGGCAGGATCGAACACAGGGCGCGAAACAACACGCGCGGATCGTCCAGCCGTCGGGCGATGGCGACCGCCTCGCGAAATGCCTCTTCGGCCTCGTCGGGGCGATTCGCAAACAGCATCGCCTGGCACAAGGCACCGAGCAGCGCGCAGCGCTGGCCATCGTCCGTCGCCGCCGGATGCGCCAACGCTTCGCGGATCAACACCATCGCCTCGGAGCCTTCGAGGCCGAGGCGCCACTGTGCGTCGCCGAAGCCGATCGCCGCTCGGGCCAGTTGCGAGGCGTCGTCCAGCTGCCGCGCGCAGGCGGCGGCTGCCGCGAAGGACTGCAGCGCCTGCGTGCTCGCGCCGGCGCTGTTCTGCGCGCGACCGAGCCCGAGTAGCAGTTGGCAGCGCTGGGCGTCGGCTGCGGTGCCGGGCTGGAGTGCGCCGCTCGCGAGCAGGTAGTGGCGGGCGGCCTCTTCGTGCGCCTGCATCGCGGTCGCCTGCTTGGCGGCGCGGATCGCGAACTCGATCGCACGCGCGGAATCGCCGGCCGCGCCGGCGGCGTGATAGTGGTGGGCGAGCGCGGACAGGCAGGGTGTGAGATCGCCTTCGTGCAGCGCCTCGAGCGCGGTGGCGATGCGCTGGTGCAGCGCGGCCTTCTCAGTCGCCGGCATCTCCTCGCTCAGGCTGTCACGGACGAGGGCGTGCGAGAACTGGTAGGCGCCCGGCCCGGCCGTCTCGTGAATCAGGCTCGCCGCACGTGCCTCTTCCAGCGCGGCGCGGCACGTTTCCTCGGGCAGGTCGTCCAGCAGACGAAGCAGCAGATCGAACGAGAACTCGCGCCCGATGATCGCGGCGCACGCGAGGGCTTGCGCGCAGGCCGGCGACACGCGCTTCAGGCGGCTGGCGATGACCTCGCGCACGCCATGCGCGACGCGCAGCAGCCCGCGCCGCGTGACGACGGTATCGAGCGCGCCGGCCTGGCGCAGATCGCGCGCCAGTTCCGCGAGGAAGAGCGGATGTCCCTCGGTCTGCTCGTGCAGCAGCGCGGCGAGCGCGGCCGATGGCGTGCCGGTCGCGTTGGCGACGAATTCGGCAGTCTCGGTTGGATTGAAGCCGCCGAGCAGCAGCCGCAGCACCGGGCCGTGCCGCTGCAGCTCGCTCAAGGTGTCGGACAGCGGATTGCTGCGCGTGACTTCCGAATCGCGATACGTGCCGAGCACCATCAGGCGCGTGCCAGCGGCTTCGGCCATGACGAAACCGAGCAGTCGCAGTGACGGCGCATCCGCGCAGTGCAGATCGTCGAGCACGAGCAGCAGCGGTTGCCGTGCGGCGGCGCGCTGCCAGAAGCCTGAGATCGCATCGAAGAGCTGAAACCGCGCCTTGGCGGCGTCTGCTTTCAGCGGCTGTGCGACGTCTTCAGTGCTCGCTTGCGTCAGCGCGCGCTCGAGCGCGGCGATCTGTGGCGCTGCGGGCCCGACGATATCGCGCAGCGCCGTCTCGTCGTGCTGCGCGATGTAGCGCCGGATCAGCTGCAGCCAGGGCCAGTAGGGAGGCGCGCCGGGATCCTCGGGGCAGCGCCCCCACAAGGCCAAGACGCCGAGCGAGGTGGCACGGCGGGCGATCTCCTGTGCCGTGCTCGTCTTGCCGATGCCGGGCTCGCCTGCGAGGAGGACGACGCGCGGCTCGGCTTCGATGCAATGGCGCAGCGCCGCGTCAAGTGCATCGAGTTCGCGGCGCCGCCCGACGAAGCGGAAATCGGGTTCGTGTGGCGCGGCGTGCGCGGTCGAAGTCACGAAAGGCATCGCCTCAGCGGGCGCCACACCCTGGGTCCTTGTGAGGTCGGCCCTCAGGCAAAGGACTCCGGCCGCACTTCGCTGACTTCGACGATCACGTCGGCCGGCAGATTGGCGCGCCTTGCGGCCTCCTGAATCGCCTCGGCGCTCGGTGCCTCGTACAGACAGTAGGTTTTCTTCTTGTCGGCCGACAAGAAGGAGAACAGCCAGTGCACGCCGACTTCGCTGTTGACTTCGCCCACCAGCCGCACCTCATCCGCGCCGAGCTCGAGTTGCTCGGCGAAATTGCGCTCGATGACGAACAAGGCCATGTCGGAGTCCCCTTTTGATGGCAGACCTCAGGGAGGGATGAACTCACGGTACACGAAACCGTTCCAGAACGCACACCAACCTGCGCTCGGCGCCACGGCAGCGCTTCGCCTTCGTTCGCCCGGCAAGGATCAGAAACCGCCGCGCGCCGGCATGCGCCGCGCAT
>JBDTSN010000442.1:0-3019 GCA_039931145.1 Burkholderiales bacterium
CGCGCCTGCTGATGATGGACGAGCCCTTCGGCGCGCTCGACGAGATCACGCGCGACCGGCTCAACGAGCAGTTGCTGCAGCTCTGGCGTGCGGACCAAGGGGAAGCGAAACGCACCGTCGTCTTCGTCACGCACTCGATTCCGGAGGCGGTGTTCCTGTCGTCGCGCATCGTCGTCATGTCGGCGCGGCCCGGGCGCATTGTCGACGTCATCGAATCAAACCTGCCGGCCGATCGCACGCTCGATATCCGCGAGACGCCCGAGTTCCTCGCCATCGCACACCGCCTGCGCGTCGCGCTCGCCTCAAGCCATGAGCATTGAGTTGAAGGGTCCGACGCGCCTGGAACCCCCTCTCCCTCTGGGAGAGGGTTGGGGAGAGGGCTCGCGCACTCGGCACGTATCCGCCGCGCCCCTCTCCCCAACCCTCTCCCCAAAGGGGCGAGGGAGTGAGCGAGGCGCGCTTGGGTAAGCAATCTGCTTCGAATGCTCCGATCGGCTTCATCGATCGCGTGCTGCCGGTGCTTGTCGTGCTCGCGGTCTTCGGCGTCGTCTGGTACCTCGCCGCGATCTGGCTCAATGCGCCGCAGGTGATCGAGCGCAACTTCGCTGATCAGCCACACTGGTCGTGGCGCGAACTCGTCACGCTCACCTGGAGCATGGAGCGCCCGGTGCTTCCGGCGCCGCACCAGATCGCGCTCGACATGTTCCATTCGATCTTCGACTGGCCACCCGATTCGCCGCGCAGCCTGCTCTATCACACTGCAGTGACAAGCAGCGCGACGCTGCTCGGCTTCGTCCTCGGCTCGCTGCTCGGCGCGGTGCTTGCGGTGGTGATCGTGAACATGCCGACGCTCGAGCGCGCAATGTTCCCCTGGATCATTGCGTCGCAAACCGTGCCGGTGCTCGCGATTGCGCCGATCGTGATCGTCATCCTCGGGCACTTCAACCTCACCGGCGTGCTGCCGAAGGCGTTGATCTCGATGTACTTGTGCTTCTTCCCGGTCGTCGTCGCAATGGTCAAAGGCCTGCGCTCGCCGGGCGTGTTCGAGCGCGAACTGCTGTTTACCTATGCGGCATCGAAGAACCAGACCTTCTGGAAGCTGCGCATGCCCGCCGCGCTGCCCTTCCTCTTCCCGTCACTGCGCATTGCGATTGCGGCCGGCCTCGTCGGTGCGATCGTCGGCGAGTTGCCGACCGGCGCGCAGGCGGGCTTGGGCGCGCGGCTGCTGACGGGCTCGTACTACGGCAACACGGTGCAGATCTGGTCCGCGCTCGTGATGGCGGCGCTGCTCGGCCTCGCACTCACCGCACTCGTCTCGCTCGCCGAACGGCTGGTCGTCGTGAAGGGCAAGCCATGAGCAGCGGTGGGCTGGGAGCGATCGCACCACGCAAGCTCCTGCTCGCGGTGCTGCCGCTCTTTCTTGTGCTGCAGGCGCTGTGGCGGCCGATCGGTGTCGTCGGCGGCAACCTACTCGACTGGTCCGGCGCGCCGCTGCCGTTCGCGATCGCTGCGGTGTTGGCGTGCCTGCTCGGCCTGTGGCCGACGCACAGGCGTTTCGCCGTCGCCGTCTACGTCGCGCTCGCAGGGCTCGCTGCCGTCGCGCCACTCATGCTGCTGACACAGCACGCAATGGGCAGCGCCGCGGCGGCCACCGACACGGCGCCGCCCGACTGGGACGCCGGCTTGTGGCTTTATCTGTGCGGCCTGGCGCTGCTCGCCGGCGGCAGCGTGCGCCGCGTTGCCGAACTCGATCTGAAGGGGCCGCTTGGCGAGCAGTCCACCGCAATCGTGTTCGGCATCTGGATACTCGTCTTCTGGCAACTGCTGATCGAGGCCTTCAACGTGCCGCGCGTGTTGCTGCCTTCGCCGCTGCAAATCTGGCAAGCGCTGCTCGCGAACCGCGGCACGCTCAGTGTCGACTTCATGCAGACGGTGCTGCACGCGGTGCTGATCGGGTATGCGATCGGCTGCGGCTTCGGCTTCGCAGTCGGCGTGCTGATCGACCGCAGCCCCTTCCTGCAGCGCGGGCTGCTGCCGCTGTCGGCGCTGGCAAGCGCCGTCCCGCTCGTCGGCATCGCGCCGATCGCGGTGATGTGGTTCGGCTTCGACTGGCACTCGAAGGCGGCCGTCGTCGCGCTGATGACGTTTTTTCCGATGCTCGTCAACACGCTCGCCGGACTCAAATCGGCCGGGCACATGGAACTCGACCTGATGCGCTCCTACGGCGCGAGCTATTGGCGCACGCTGCTTTCGCTGCGCATCCCGGTCGCGCTGCCCTTTGTCTTCAACGCACTGAAGGTCAACTCGGCGCTCGCGCTGATCGGCGCGATCGTCGCCGAGTTCTTCGGCTCGCCGATCTCGGGCCTCGGCTTTCGCATCTCGACCGAGGCGGCGCGCCTGAACATGCCGGTCGTGTGGGCCGCGATCCTCGTCTCTTCGGTGACGGGTTCGGTGTTCTTCGCTTTGCTCGCGATCATGGAGCGGCGCGCAACGTTCTGGCATCCTTCGCTGCGCAAGGGATAGCATGCCGAACCCACAACCCGCACCGAGACCACCGCACCTTGCCGACCTGGCCCATGCGGGCGCCAGCGACAAACTTAATTTTCCAACCGCCGCAAGGCACGACAACGAGGAGTGACGAAGATGACGAGGAAACCTCTGCTCTGCCTTGCGCTGGCACTCGCCGGCGCGATGGGCTCGGCCCATGCAGCCGACAAGTTCACGGTGCAAATGAAGTGGCTGCCGCAGGCACAGTTCGCCGGCTACTACGTTGCCCAGGCGAAGGGCTTCTACAAGGACGAGGGCCTCGACGTGACGATCAAGCCCGGCGGCCCCGATATCGGGCCGCCGCAGGTGCTGGCCGCGGGCGGCGCTGACCTCGCGGTCGATTGGATGCCGAGCGCGCTCGCCGCACGCGAGGCGGGCGCACCGCTCGTCAACGTGGCGCAGATCTTCAATCGCTCGGGGATGATGTTGACGTGCAAGAAGGCCAGCGGCGTGTCGACGCCGAAAGATTTCA
>JBDTSN010000443.1:0-3018 GCA_039931145.1 Burkholderiales bacterium
ATCGGCCGGTCCCCCAAGGGGACGCGGGCCGGCTTGGGGCGGCCCGGCGCTCGGCACGCCAGCGACGAAATACGCACTGGAAGTCTCGTGCACGCGAGGTATCGGAGCCCCTCGTCCGACGAGTACATCGGCCGGTCCCCACCGGCCACGAAGGGGCCCCTGAGGGTCCCAGGGACGCGGGCCGGCTTGGGGCGGCCCGGCGCTCGGCACGCCCGCGACGAACTACGCACTGGAAATCGCATGTGGCGCGATCAGCGTAGATTGACGAGCGTCTGCAGCACCTGATCCTGCGTCTTGATCGTCTGCGCGTTGGCCTGGTAGAGGCGCTGCGCGGTGATCATGTTGACGAGCTCGCCGGTCAGATCGACGTTGCTCTCTTCGAGCGCGCCGGACTGCAGCACGCCGAGGTTGCCGTCCGCCGGCACGCCAACGATCGGCGTGCCTGAGGTAAAGGTGCGCGCCCAGGCGTTGCCGCCGAGCGGCTGCAAGCCCTGCGGATTGCGAAATGTCGCCAGCTCGAGTTGCCCCGCGGGCCGCGACTGGCCGTTCGAATAGCGCGCCAGCAGCACGCCGTTGCTCTCGACGTTCACGCCGGTCAGCGTGCCGGCCGAAAAGCCGTCCTGCGTCAGGCTCGTGACGCCGAACTGCGAGCCGTACTGCGAAGCGCCGTTCAGGCTCAACGCGATGCCGCTGATCGGCACCGTCTCGGCGCCAACCGAATTGGTCGTCGTCGGGATGTCGATCGAAACCGGGCCGGAAGGCGAAGTCGGCTTGCCGCCGTCGACTGGAAACTGGATCGTCGTCACCGGCTGCGGCACCGGCGGCGTGCCGCCGTTGTCGAGGATCGACTTGCCGTTCGCCGCGACGTACACATTCCAGCTGTCGGTGCCCGCCTTCTGGAAGTAGTAGGTCATTGCGACGTCCTGCCCCTTGGCGTCGTAGATCGTCATCGAGGTCGCGTTGTTGTAGGTCGTCGCGTCGTTGAAATCGATCTGCGGGCCCGAGCCCGGAAGCGTCGTCGCGGCGCGCGAGTCGAGGTTCATCTCGACAGCGATGCGTGACGTAGTGTTCGGGTCGATGCCCGCCGTCGGCAACTGCAGCGGCGCGGCCTGCCCGGGTTGCACGACGCCCTGGGCGTTGGCCGGATAGCCCATCAGCTTTTGCATCTGGTTGTTGATGACGAAGCCGTCCTTGTCGAGCTTGAATTGACCATTGCGCGTGTAGAGCACCTGGTTGCTCGTGTCGCGCACCTGAAAAAAGCCGGCGCCGTTGATCGCCATGTCCATCGGGTTGGCGGTGCTCGAGATGCTGCCCTGCGAGAACTGCTGCGCGATCGCATTCATGCTCACGCCGATGCCCGGGCCGGTTGCGCCGGCGCCGTTCATCGCCGTCGCGTACATGTCGGCGAACTCGGCGCGCGAGGACTTGGCGCCGAAGGTGTTCGCGTTCGCCACGTTGTTGCCGATGACCTCGAGGTTCTTGCTTGTGGCGTTCAGACCGGAGAGACCTTGCTGGAAGCTCATGGGGGATCCTTGTGCGGTTGAAGGGCGGAATTCAGTACAACGAATTCAGTTGAAAGACTTGACGTTCGCGTAGGGCACGCTGCCGACGCGAACGAGTTCGAGCGTCAACGCGTCGCCACCCAGACTCACCGCGGCGACCGTGTCGCGCATCAGCGGCGTGGCGACGACTGTCGACGCGCCGATCTTCGCGCTGACGCGAAACGACAGGCCGCTGCTGTCGTCGGCCGTGCCGGAAGGCCACGCAAAGCTGTGCAGCCCGCTCGATTGCGCGCCAAGGTTGATCGTGTCGGCGACTTGCCCATTGGCAGCGAGGATCTCGACTTTCACGCTGTCGGCCGGGCCCGAAAGCTCGAACCCGCCCTGCCCGAAACCGTCGGTGATGGCGAGCAGATTTCCGGGCACGACGACGTCGTGGCCGACGAGGCCCGCACCCTGCAGCGCCTGCATCTGCACGAACTGGTTCGACAGGCCCTGCACCGTGGTGTTGAGCTTCTCGATGCCGCTCACGGTGTTGATCTGCGCCATCTGGCTCGTCACCTGCGCGTTGTCCATCGGGGAGAGCGGGTCCTGGTTCTGCATCTGCGCGACGAGCAGCTTCAGGAAGCGGTCTGCGCTCGCGGTATCGGAAGCCGCGATCGCCGAGGTCGGATCGACGGTGTTGCTGGGCTGACTGACGGCAGAGACGGTCATGGCGGGCTTTCGGTGTTGTTGGCGGCGGGCGCTGCGGCGCTCAGGTCTGGCCCATCTGCAACGTCTTCTGCAGCAGCGTCTTCGCCGTGTTCATGACGTCGACGTTGTTCTGGTACGAGCGCGAGGCCGAAATCATGTTGACCATCTCCTCCACCGGATTCACGTTGGTGTAGGTCACGTAGCCGTCGGCGTCGGCCTGCGGATGCTTCGGGTCGTGCACCCGGCGCCCTGGTGTCTGGTCCTCGGTGATCTGCGTCACCTGCACACCGGCGGCGCTTTCGGGCTGGCCCGTTTCGCCCATCAGCACGGTCTGGAACACGACCTGGCGCGCCTTGTAGGCCTGGCCATCGGGGCCGGCGACGGTGTCCGCATTCGCCAGGTTGCTGGCGACGACATTGAGCCGCTGCGCCTGCGCACTGACCGCGCTGCCCGAGACGTTGAAGATCGAGAACATCGACATGAGGCTTTCCTCCTGTTGCAGCCGGCGCTTACTGGCCGGTGATCGCGCTCGTCAGCGTGCGCACCTGGCTGTTGATGAAGCGCAACGTTGCTTCGTAGCGCAGCGCGTTGTCGGCGAAGCTGGCACGCTCGCGGTCCATGTCGACCGTGTTGCGGTCCAGATTGGTCTGGCTCGGCGTCGCGTAGACGAGGTCCGCGCCCGCGCCGGCAACCGTGCCGGTGCCGATATGGCCGGGCTGCGTTGCCGCCAGCGTTCGCGCCGCGGGCAAGGCGCCGGTGGCGCGCTGCAAGGCCTGCGCGAAGTTCATGTCGCGGGCCACGTAGCCCGGCGTGTCGGCGTTCGCGA
>JBDTSN010000444.1:0-3010 GCA_039931145.1 Burkholderiales bacterium
CCGGCGATGGTCGAGCTTGCGCGGCTCGACAATCTGGACCGGCTCTACACCGACGTGTCGCCGCCCGAGCCCTTTCCACGCTTGCTTGCCGAAGCAGGGGTCCAGTGTGTCGTCACGGAGGAGAGTGCGTCATGACCTACCTGCTCGCCCTCGACCAGGGCACCTCGAGCTCGCGCAGCATCGTGTTCGACGAGCAGGGCCGCATCGTCGCCGAGGCGCAGCGCGAGTTCACGCAGATATTCCCGCAGCTCGGATGGGTCGAGCACGACGCGATGGAGATCTGGACCTCGCCGATCGCGACCGCGCGCGAGGCACTTGCGAACGGGGGCCTGAAGGCAGCCGACATCCGTGCGATCGGCATTACGAACCAGCGCGAGACGACCGTTGTCTGGAATCGCAAGAGCGGCAAGCCGATCCGCAACGCGATCGTCTGGCAGGACCGGCGCACCGAACCGATCTGCGCTGAATTGCGCGCGCAAGGTCATGCGGAACTGATCCGCAAGAAGACCGGGCTTGTGATCGACGCCTACTTCTCGGGCACCAAGCTGAAGTGGATGCTCGACACTGTGCCCGGCGCACGCGCTGCTGCGGTACGCGGTGAGCTCGCCTTCGGCACCGTCGACAGCTGGCTGATGTGGCAACTGAGTGGCGGGCGCATCCACGCCACTGACGTGAGCAACGCATCGCGTACGCTGCTTTTCAACGTGCATGACAACGTGTGGGACGATGAATTGCTGCGGCTGCTCGACATCCCGCGGGAGCTGCTGCCCGAAGTGCATCCGTCCAGCCATGTCTTCGGCGAGACGAACGCCGAATTGCTTGGTACGAGTCTGCCGATCGCCGGTGTCGCGGGCGATCAACAGAGCGCGCTCTTCGGCCAGGCGTGCTTTCGCGCCGGGCTGGCGAAGAACACCTACGGCACGGGTTGCTTCATGCTGATGCACACCGGCGCGCGGTTTCTCACGAGCAGCAACGGCTTGATCACGACCGCTGCAGCGCAGGTCGGCGTGATCGGGCCGCGCGATGCGCCGGCCGGCGTCATCCTGCAGGATTCTGGCGCGGCGCCTGCGTGGACACCTGAGTTCGCGCTTGAAGGCGGCGTCTTTATCGGCGGCGCCGTCGTGCAGTGGTTGCGTGACGGCCTGCAGGCGATTCCCTCCAGCGGCGAGGTGCAGGCACTCGCCGAGAGCGTGCCAGACGCCGGGGGCGTGATGTTCGTTCCTGCGTTCACAGGTCTCGGTGCGCCGTACTGGAATGCCGAGGCGCGCGGCACGATCGTCGGCCTGACGCGCGGCAGCACCGTCGCGCACATCGCACGCGCGGCGCTCGAGAGCATCGCGTTCCAGAGTGCGGCCTTGCTCGAGGCGATGAACCGCGACGCGGTGGCCGCGGGTGCGGCAGCGGTGTCCGAACTGCGCGTCGATGGCGGCGCGTGCGTGAACGACATGCTGATGCAGTTCCAGGCCGATCTGCTCGGCATCCCCGTCGTGCGGCCGCAAGTGATCGAGACGACGGCCCTCGGCGCCGCCTACCTCGCCGGCCTTGCGTGCGGCGTGTATCGCGATCTCGACGAGCTCGCGGCGCAATGGCAGGTCGAGCGCCGATTCCATCCCACGCTCAAGCGAGAACGCGCCGCCGAGCTGATGCAGCGCTGGGAACACGCAGTGCGCCAGACCGTCGCCACCTGACGGCGTCGGCGTACCCACATCACGGCACATTCGAACGGGTAGAAGCTGCCCCCTCTCCCTCTGAGATAGGGGCGGGGTGAGGGCCTGCTGAGGGAGGTCGCTGATCAAGTGGGGCTTTGAACGCCAGGCAAACCAGCCTTGATTCTGGACAACATGTTGCTATCCTCGTCCGCGTCCGGCGACGAGAAGCCAACCCAAGAACCCATGAAGCACACCGGCCCCAGCGCCCCGCAACCCGGAAGGCCTGGCGCCTCGATGCTCCTTGCGATCGGCATTGCGGCGCTCGTCGCGGCCTGCGGCAAGCCGCCGGAGAAACCGCCGTCCGCGCCGCTCGATGTGAGCACTGTCACGGTCGAGGCGAAAGACGTGCCGGTCGCGGCGGTCTATGTGGCGCAGACGCAGAGTTCGCAGGCGGTGAACATCCAGGCGCGCGTCTCGGGCTTCCTCGACCAACGCGTCTACACCGAAGGCACGTTCGTGAAGAAGGGGCAGGTGCTGTTTCGCATGGACCCGAAGCCGTTCCAGGCGCAGGTCGATGGCGCCGCGGCAGCGTTGCAGCGCAACCTAGCCGCGCTGCAGGTGGCGACCGCGAACCTGAACCGCACCAAGCCGCTGGCGCAGAAGAACGCGTTGTCGCAGAAAGACCTGGACAACGCGCAGGGCCAGTACGAGCAGTCCGAAGCTGCAGTTGCGCAGAGCAAGGCGCAGCTTGAATCGGCGCAACTCAATTTGTCGTACACCGTCATCAGCTCGCCGGTGAACGGCATCAGCAGCTTCGCGGCGGTGGCAGACGGCACCTACGTCAGCCCGCAGAACAGCCAGTTGACTACGGTCTCGGTGCTGTCGCCGATGTGGATCAACTTCAGCGTGTCGGAGAACGAATACCAGCGCGTTGAGAACGACATCAAGGCCGGCCGCCTCGTGCTGCCGGCGAATCGCGAGATGATCGTCGAGATCGAGCAGGTGGACGGCAGCGTCTTTCCGTTCACCGGCAGGATCACGTTTGCCGACCCGTCCTACAACTCGCAGACCGGCACCTTCCTGATCCGCGCCACTGTCGACAACCCGAAGGGGGTGCTGCGGCCGAACCAGTTCGTGCGCGCGCGGCTCAAGGGCGCGCTGCGGCCGAATGCGATCCTCGTTCCGCAGCGCGCGGTGCAGCAAAGCGGCCAGGGGCATTTCGTCTGGCTCGTCGGCAAGGACGGCAAGGCAGAGTTGCGGCCAGTCGTCGTCGGTGACTGGTACGAGAACAACTGGTTCATCACCGAGGGCCTGCATGCCGGCGAGCAGCTGGTGGTCGACGGCGGTCAGCGGCTGAGCCC
>JBDTSN010000445.1:0-3009 GCA_039931145.1 Burkholderiales bacterium
GTCACGACAAGTCGTCCAGCAACCGCGCCATCTCGACCGCGACGCGGGCCGCATCGCGCCCCTTGTCTTCAGCGCGCGCTCGGGCCTGGGCCTCGTTTTCGACGGTGAGGATGGCGTTGGCGATCGGGATCTGGTGATCGAGCGCGACGCGCGAGACGCCGGCGCCGCTCTCGTTGGCGACGAGTTCGAAATGGTAAGTCTCGCCGCGCACGATGCAGCCGATCGCGACGAGCGCGTCGTAGCGCTCGCTGCCGGCGAGCGCATCGAGCGCGATCGGCACTTCGAGTGCGCCGGGCACCGTCACGTGCGTGATGTCTTCCTCGGCGACGCCGAGCGCGCGCAACTCGGCAATGCAGGCTTCGTAAAGCGCGTCGGTGAGCGGCTGGTTGAAACGCGCCTGGACGATTGCGACGTGCAGTCCGCTGCCGTCCAAGTCGGGCGACTGGCCCTGGTTCGCGTCTTGCATAGGGCGACCCGCCTCAGTCCGACGCGCCGACGAAGCCGGCGACTTCGAGCCCGTAGCCCACCATGCTCGGCATGCGCCGCGGGCTGCCCATGAGCTTCATGCGTCGCACACCGAGTTCGCGCAGGATCTGCGCGCCGATGCCGTAGGTGCGCAGATCGAACTGGATGCGGGGCGCCGCCGGGCGCTCGGCATCGGGCAGCATGCGCGCGAGCAGCGACGCCGCACTTTCACCGCAATTGAGCAGCACGACGGCGCCTTGCCCTTCGCGCTGCACGGCCGCCATCGCCTTCGCGAGCGGCCACGAGTGGGCGCCGCAAGCGGTGTCGAGCAGGTCCATCACAGACAACGGCTCGTGCACGCGGATCAGCACGTCGTCGGTTGCCTCCCATTTTCCGTGCGCGAGCGCGAGGTGCACGCCACCGCTGCGGTCGCGAAAAACGTGGCAGTCGAACTCGCCCTGCGCGGTGGCGAGGCTGTGGCGCGCGACGCGTTCGATCAGCGATTCGGTGTGGCTGCGGTGCTCGATGAGCGCCGCGATCGTGCCGATCTTGAGGCCATGCTCGGCGGCAAAGCGCTCGAGGTCGGGCAGGCGCGCCATCGTGCCGTCGTCGTTCATCACCTCGCAGATGACGGCCGCGGGCGTCAGCCCCGCCATCGCTGCAAGGTCGCAGCCGGCCTCGGTGTGCCCGGCGCGCATCAATACGCCGCCGTCGTGCGCCTGGAGCGGGAAGATGTGGCCCGGCTGTACGAGGTCGCTCGCGCGCGCGTCGCGCGCCACCGCTGCCTGCACCGTGCGCGCGCGATCCGCGGCCGAGATGCCGGTCGTGACGCCGGTCGCGGCCTCGATCGAAACCGTGAACGCGGTGCCATGCTGGGCGCCGTTGCGCGAGGTCATCGGCGGCAGCTGCAGGCGCTCGCAGCGCTCGCGCGTCAAGGTCAGGCAGATCAGCCCGCGGCCCCAGCGCGCCATGAAGTTGATCGCCTCGGCCGAGACGTGCTCGGCGGCCATCACGAGGTCGCCTTCGTTCTCGCGATCCTCCTCGTCGACGAGGATCACCATGCGGCCGGCTGCGAGGTCGGCAACGAGCTCTGGAACGGGGGAAATTGCCATCGTTGGATTGTAGGCGGCGGCTCGGTCGCGAGGACATGTCGCAAGGGCGCACCAGGCCCTTGCGCGAGCGTGCGGTGGCTGCCTCAGCCGCGGGCCAGCATGCGCTCGACATAGCGAGCGATGAGGTCGATCTCCAGGTTGACACGGTTGCCGGCCACCAGGCGGCCGAGCGTCGTGTTCTCGAGCGTGTGCGGGATCAGGTTGATGCCGAACTCACAGCCGCCATCGACGTCGGCCACGTCGTTGACCGTCAGGCTCACGCCGTTCACGGTGATCGAGCCTTTCACCGCCAGGAAGCGCGCGAGCGCCGCGGCAGCGCGAACGCGCAACTCCCACGATTCCCCGACCGGCACGAAACGCGTCACCTCACCGACACCATCGACGTGGCCGCTCACGAGATGGCCGCCAAGGCGATCGTTCGCGCGCAAAGCCTTTTCCAGATTCACGGCGCCGGGATCGGCGAGCCCCGCGGTCTTGTCGAGGCTTTCGGCCGAGATGTCGATCGTGAAGCAGTCCGCGGCAGCGTCGAGCGAGGTGAGCGTCATGCAAGCGCCGTTCAGCGCGATGCTGTCGCCGAGCTGAGCGTCCTCGAGATAGCCGCGCGGCGTCTGCAGCGTGAGGCGCTTGCCATGTGCAGCGTCAGCGCCGAGCGCTTCGACCGAGACGATGCGGCCGATGCCGCTGATGATTCCGGTGAACATGCGTAGATTCTCGCAGAGCACGTGCGCGACTCGTGGCGCCGCGGGCCTCAGAACGGCGCGCCGCCTGCACTGCGCAGCAGCAGCCGCAAATCGTCGCCAACGCGGTCCACCGCGTGGAATTGCAGCGCGACGGCATCCCCTAGCGCGGTGAGCGGCCCGAATGTTGCCAGATCACGCCCACTGCCGAGCAGGCGCGGCGCGATGTAGACGAGCCATTCGTCGACCAGACCTTCGTGCACGAACGAGCCGTTGAGCTTGCTGCCGGCCTCGATGTGCAACTCGTTGATGCCGCGCCCTGCCAAGTCGCTAATCATCGCGCGCAGATCGACCTTGGCGTTCGCGCCGGCCATGGTCACGACCTCGGCGCCGCGCGCCTGTAGCGCGGCGATGCGCTCCTCGGCTGGTCTCGCGGCATAGATGAGCACGCTACCGGGCGCGTCGAGGATGCGCGCAGCGGGAGGCGTCTCGAGCTTGGAGTCGACGATCACGCGCAGCGGTTGTCGCGGCGTTTCGACGAGGCGCACGTCGAGCCGCGGGTCGTCGTCGCGCACCGTGCCGACGCCGGTCAGCAGCGCGCCGGCACGCTTGCGCCAGACATGGCCGTCGGTGCGCGCCGCCTCGCCGGTGATCCATTGGCTTTGCCCGTTGGCAAGCGCCGTGCGGCCGTCGAGCGAGATCGCGACCTTCATGCGCACCCAGGGCCGGCCGCGCAACATGCGCGAGAAGAAGCC
>JBDTSN010000446.1:0-3003 GCA_039931145.1 Burkholderiales bacterium
AGGTGCGCGACATTCTTGGCACGCCGCTGCTGACCGACATCTTCCACGCCAACCGCTGGGACTACACCTTCTTGCTCAACCGCCCCGGCACACCAACGCAACTCCGCGTCGTTGTCGTCCACTTCGAGGACGACAAGCTCACGCGCATCGACGCCCCCGACCTACCGACGGAGGCCGAGTTCCTGAACCTGATCAAGGCCTACCAGCCGCGCAGCGACGTGCCTGTCCTGGCACTGACCGAAGAGCAGGTCAAGGCGCTGCCACTGCCGCCCCGGCCAGCACCCGCAGCGTCGGCGCCGGAAGGGCCGACGCGCAGCTACCCGTCGCTCGAACAAAAGGGATGAATTCGCCGACATGGCCGCCGGGTGACGACGTGGCAGGCACGGCTCCGTTGAGAGCCACCGCCGTCGGCGCAGTCCCTTCGGGAGTCGCAATCGCCGGCGCATTCCCCTTGCGAGTCGCCGTTGCCGGCGCAGTCCGATGAGAGTCGCCGTCGCCGGCGCCTCAGGCCGCATGGGGCGCATGCTGATCGAAGCCGTCACCGCCACTGACGACTGCGTGCTCAGCGGCGCGCTCGATGTGCCCGGCAGCGCGTCACTCGAGCAGGACGCGGCAGCTTTTCTCGGACTCACGAGTGGCGTGACGATAGTCTCTGATCTGCGCGCCGGGCTCGAGGGTGCCGACGTGCTGATCGATTTCACGCGCCCCGAAGGCACGCTTGCACACCTCGCGGTGTGCCGCGAGCTCGGCGTCAAGGCAGTCGTCGGCACGACCGGCTTCAGCCCGGCGCAGAAGGCCGAAGTTGCGGCAATCGCACGCGAGGTGGCGATCGTCATGGCGCCCAACATGAGCGTCGGCGTAAACGTCGCGCTGCGCCTCATCGACATGGCCGCGCGCGCGCTCGCCGATGGCTACGACATCGAGATCATCGAAGCGCATCACCGCCACAAGGTCGATGCGCCGAGCGGCACTGCGCTGCAGATGGGTGAGGTGGCGGCCGCCGCGACCGGCCGCAGCCTGAAGGATTGCGCCGTCTACACGCGCGAAGGCGTCACCGGCGAACGCAAGACGGGAGCAATCGGATTTGCCGCCATCCGCGGCGGCGACATCGTCGGCGACCACACGGTGCTCTTCGCCGGGACTGGCGAGCGCATCGAGATCAGCCACAAGTCCAGCAGCCGTGCCACCTATGCCCAGGGCAGCCTGCGCGCAGCCCGCTTCCTCGCCGGACAGCGCAGTGGCCTGTTCGACATGAGCGATGTGCTCGGCTTCGCGGAGCAGACCCGGTGACGGGTTTCGGCGCCTTCTGGGAACAAGGTGATCTGATCACGCGCGCGGTCGCACTGCTGCTGCTCGCGATGTCGGTCAGCGCCTGGGTGGTGATCTTCTGGAAGGGCTGGCTGCTACGCCGCGCGCGCATTGGCATCGAGCGCGCGGTGCCGGCCTTTTGGGGTGCGCCGACGCTGGCTGAAGGGCGCGCGCAGCTCGCCTTGTTCGACCGCGAGGGCGTGTTGCAGCCACTGCTTGCCGCCGCGATGGAGAGCGCCGACGCGCGTGCGCTCGAAGGGCAGGGGCAACTGCAATCGCAGCTCACGCGGCGCTTGCGTGGTGCGCTGCACGTTTCGCTCGCCCACCTGCAGTCCGGCCAGGTGCTGCTCGCTTCGATTGGCGCCACGTCTCCCTTTGTTGGCCTTTTTGGCACCGTCTGGGGCATCTACCACGCGCTGCTCAGCATTTCGGCCGGCGGTGGGATCACGATCGAAAAGGTCGCCGGCCCGGTCGGTGAGGCGCTCGTGATGACGGCCGCGGGCATCGCGGTCGCGGTTCCCGCCGTGCTCGCCTACAACGTCTTCGGCAAGATGGTGGCGTCGAGCGAGGCCGAGCTGGAGGGTTTCGCGCTCGATCTGCGCGAGATGGTGACCGACGCCGCGGCGGGCGCCGCGCCATCCGCCCCTTCGACCGCGGAGGCTTGAGCATGGCCTTCGGTCGCCTCGCGCGCAGCGCCGGTTCGCAGCCGATGAGCGACATCAACATGACGCCACTGATCGACGTCATGCTCGTGCTGCTCGTGATCTTCATGGTCACCGCACCGCTGATGTCGAGCAGCCTGAAGCTCGAACTGCCGACGAGCGACGCCGCGCAGCCGAGCGAAACGCCCAAGTTCCTCGCCGTCGCGATCACGCCCGAAGGCGATCTCTACCTCGGCGAGGAAAAGCTCGACGTCAAGACTTTTGGCGCGCGTCTCGCCGAGGCCGCACGCCAATCGCCCGACATCGAGGTGCAACTGCGCGCCGACAAGCGCACCCCGTATGGCGAGGTCGCCGAACTCATCGGCCGCGTGCAAAAGGCGGGGCTGAACCGGATCGCGTTCGTGACCGAAGCTGCCGAAGCCGCTGAGATCCCGCAAGTAAGCCCTGCGCCGCCGCGCTGAAGCCGGCCATCTCCTCCCGCCCAGCTTCCTGCGCCGATGGGTGCGCTTCCTATAATCGAAGCCACCTTTCAACCTTCGCAACGCCAGCCTTCCCGGCGCGCCCGGCGACCCCCATGAGCACCCTCGAGATCAACCGCTACGACGCCCAAGCCGTCGAGCAAACCGCCCAGGCGCACTGGCAGGTGCGCGACGCCTACCGCGTGACGGAGGACCCGAGCCGGCCCAAGTTCTACGCCTGCTCGATGCTGCCCTACCCGAGCGGCAAGCTGCATATGGGCCATGTGCGCAACTACACGATCAACGACATGCTCGCGCGCCAGTTGCGCATGAAGGGCATGAACGTGCTGATGCCGATGGGCTGGGACGCATTCGGCCTGCCGGCCGAGAACGCGGCGATGAAGAACGGCGTGCCGCCCGCGAAGTGGACCTACGACAACATCGCCACCATGAAGGCGCAGTTGCAGGCCATGGGCCTCGCCATCGACTGGTCGCGCGAGGTCGCAACCTGCTCGCCCGAGTACTACAAGTGGAACCAGTGGCTGTTCCTGAAGATGCTCGAAGCCGGCATCGCC